>CAKRNI010000171.1 GCA_934370915.1 uncultured Lachnospiraceae bacterium | reverse complement strand
TGGAAAATGACGACTCCGATGCCGGAAAAAGTTAAAAATTTAGTTGTTATGAATGTAAACGACGTGGATGCGGTATCCAGAACCGTTGATTTCGTGTTCAGCGCTGTTGATATGACAAAGGAAGAGATCCGCGCCATCGAGGAGGCTTACGCGAAGACTGAGACTCCGGTGGTTTCCAACAACAGCGCACACCGCTGGACACCGGATGTTCCTATGGTGATTCCGGAGATCAACCCGGAACACTTTGAGGTGATCAAGTTCCAGAAGCAGAGACTCGGCACAACACGCGGATTTATCGCAGTAAAGCCGAATTGCTCGATCCAGAGCTACACTCCGGCACTCAGCGCGTGGAGAGAGTTCGAGCCGTATGAGGTAGTCGCTACTACATATCAGGCAATTTCCGGGGCTGGCAAGACCTTCAAGGACTGGCCTGAAATGGTAGAAAACGTGATCCCATATATTGGCGGCGAGGAAGAGAAGAGTGAGCAGGAGCCGCTTAGGATCTGGGGCCACTTAGAGGGCGGTGTGATCGTAAAGGCAAAAGAGCCGGTGATCACATGCCAGTGCGTCCGTGTTCCGGTATTAAATGGTCACACAGCTGCGGCGTTCGTAAAATTCAGAAAGAAAGCTTCCAAGGAACAGCTCATTGAGAAGCTTGTAAACTTCAGGGGACTTCCACAGGAATTAGAGCTTCCGAGTGCACCAAAGCAGTTTATCCAGTACATGGAGGAGGATAATCGTCCGCAGGTTAAGCTGGATGTCGATTTCGAAAACGGAATGGGCGTATCGATCGGCCGTTTAAGAGAGGACACCGTCTATGACTGGAAGTTCATCGGCCTGTCCCACAACACCGTCCGCGGTGCTGCAGGCGGAGCAGTCCTCTGCGCAGAGCTTCTCACAAAGCAGGGATATATTTCCGCAAAATAATATCGACGGATATCGGTTATCATCTGTCGATCAGAACGTAAATCATGGGCCCGCTATTTGTGCGGGTCCTTTTTACGCGGCCGGCAGGAATCAAAATGGAGGAGGTATTTGTATGTCAGTGAAAAAAGAACACTTTGGGGAAATGCCGGATGGAAGAGAGGTAAGCCTCTACACCATCACAAATAAAAATGGTCTCGAGACATCCGTCACAGATCTCGGCGCTGTCTGGGTCCGCATGGTTGTTCCGGATAAAAACGGGGTTATGGACGATGTGATGCTGGGATTTGACGACGCAGCCGGTTATTTAAACAATGGTCCGCATTTTGGATCCGTTGTGGGTCGGATCGCAAACCGCACCGCGAAGGGAAAGTTCTCCCTGAACGGAAAAGAGTATACCCTGGCGGTGAACAATGGACCGAACAACCTGCACAGCGGTCTGGATTACTATGACGCGCGTCTCTGGAATGCGAAGGAAGAGGCGGAAAACGCTGTCACCTTCACACTTTTAAGCCCGGACGGAGATCAGGGATATCCGGGAAACGCTATCGTATCTGTCACATATATGCTGACAGACGAGGATATGCTGACGCTGACATACCGTGTCCTTTCCGATGCGGACACGCCGGTGAACATGACAAACCATGGATATTTCAACCTTCTCGGCAATAACGGAGGTTCCGTTCTTCACCACAAAGCGCGGATTCTTGCTGATTTTTACACCCCGTCCGATGAGACATCGATCCCAACCGGAGAAGTTCGCCCGGTTAAGGGAACTCCGATGGATTTCACAGATTTCCATGTGATAGGGGATCGGATCGATGAGAATTTCGACCAGCTTGTCATGGGGCATGGATATGACCATAACTGGTGTCTCTCCCATGTCCGCGGCGACTTCGGACTTGCAGCACAGATCTTCTCCGATGAGAGCGGCAGAGCTATGGATGTCTACACAGACCAGCCGGGCGTGCAGTTCTATACTGCTAACTGGCTGGAGCAGGAGAACGGAAAGAACGGTGCGTTCTACCATGCGAGGACCGCATTCTGCTTTGAAACACAGAACTTCCCGGATGCTGTCAACAAACCACACTTCCCATCACCGATCATCGAGGCGGGAAGAGAGTGGAAGTCTGTGACCGGCTACCGTTTTTATATTCATGAAGCATAATGCACAGTCCGCAGAAAAGAAACAAGCGAAGGAATTTTATTGATATGAACAATTTGAGTGAACGCGGCGTCAAGATCCTGGCATCTCTGGGTCTGATCCTGACGACTATGATCTGGGGATTTGCCTTTGTGGTGATGAAAAATTCGGTGGATATTATCCCGCCGACATACCTTCTGGCAGTCCGCTTCTCTATGTCCGCGCTGCTGCTTGCCGTTCTTTTCCATAAAAATTTGTTGAAAGCCGACCACAGGACGATCGTTTGCGGCGTGATCCTCGGCGTTTTTCTCTGTCTGTCCTATCAGTTTCAGACATATGGTCTGAAGTATACAACAGCCAGCAAGAACGCTTTTATTACGACCCTGTATGTCATCATCGTACCGTTTCTCTACTGGATCGTCAGCAAAAAGAGACCGGGCGGACGGAATATCGCTGCTGCCTTCCTTGCAGTGATCGGGCTTGCCCTGCTGTCACTTCAGGGAGATCTTTCGATCAACTATGGAGATTTCCTTACACTGGTCTGCGGCCTGATGTTTGCGGTCCACATGGTATTTATCGACAAATTTACGGAAACCCAGGACCCGATCGCCCTGACTGTGATCCAGATCCTGGCGGCGGCCATTTTCAACTGGGCCTGTGCGCCGTTCCTCGACGGAACCTTTGATTTTGCGGTGCTTCTGGATAAGTCCCTGTTGTCAGGGCTGCTGTATCTTGCTGTGTTCTCAACGACCGTGGCCTATCTTTTACAGAACAGCGGACAGAAATATCTGAGCGCCTCCACATCAGCGATCCTTCTCTCGATGGAATCCGTATTCGGAACATTGTTTTCCGTGATCTTTTTAAAAGATGTTCTGACGGGTAAGATGATAGCGGGCTGTGCGCTGATGTTTGCCGCGGTGCTCTTATCGGAGCTTCCGCAGAAGAAGCAATAACAGACCTGTAACTGTACCCATATCAGTCAGTTACGCAATTTATATAAGCAGGAAAGAGGTTTCATGGGAAAAGTATTATTTATCGCCGAGAAACCCAGCGTCGCGCAGGAATTTGCGAAGGCGTTGAAGGTTTCCGGCAGAAAAGGAGACGGATATATCGAGTCTGAGCAGGCAATCGTGACCTGGTGTGTCGGCCATCTGGTGACCATGAGTTACCCCGACGCCTATGATCCGGCACTGAAACGCTGGAGCATGGAAACTCTGCCGTTTCTTCCGAAGACCTTTAAATATCAGGTGATCGATGATGTAAAAAAGCAGTTCAAGATCGTGAGCGGGCTCTTAAACAGGGCAGATGTAGATACGATTTATGTCTGCACCGACTCGGGGCGTGAGGGAGAGTACATCTACCGTCTGGTGGAACAGATGGCAGGGGTAAAGGGAAAGGACCGCCGCCGTGTCTGGATCGATTCACAGACCGAGGAGGAGATCCTTCGAGGCGTGCGGGAGGCTAAAGATCTCACAGAGTACGATAATCTCGCTGCCTCCGCATACCTCAGGGCAAAAGAGGATTACCTGATGGGAATTAATTTTTCAAGAGTCCTTACCTTAAAATACGGTCCGTCCGTGGCATCTTACTTAAGAGAAAAGCGAGCGGTATTGTCCGTCGGACGTGTGATGACGTGTGTCCTCGGCATGGTGGTCCGCAGGGAACGTGAAATCCGTGAATTTGTAAAGACTCCGTTCTATCGTGTCATCGGTTCCTTTGATGTTCCGGATCACGAGACCGCAGTCATCGAAGCGGAGTGGAGAGCCGTGGAAGGTTCCCGATATTTTGGAACACCTGCGCTCTATAAGGAAAATGGATTTAAGGAGAAAAAGACGGCGGAAGAACTGATCCGTTTTTTAAGCGCCGATCCCATGGAGGGGACACTCCTTGCGCTGGATAAGAAAAAAGAGACCAAGAATCCGCCTCTATTATATAATCTCGCGGAGATTCAGAATGACTGTTCAAAAATGTTCAAGATCAGTCCGGACGAGACTTTGAAAATCATTCAGGAGCTTTATGAGAAAAAGCTGGTGACTTACCCGCGAACAGATGCCAGAGTACTCTCCACCGCAGTGGCAAAGGAGATCCACAGGAATATCGGCGGACTCCGGAATTTTGCCCCTCTTGCTGATTTTGCCGCAAACGCGCTGGAAAACGGAAGCTGGAAACAGATTGCAAGGACAAAGTACGTGAACGACAAACAGATCACAGATCACTACGCGATCATTCCGACGGGACAGGGATTTGGGGCACTTAGAAGTCTCAATCCGCTGGCAGCAAAAGTATATGAATTGATCGGACGGCGCTTTTTAAGTATCTTTTATCCGCCGGCTGTATACCAGAAATTTTCCCTGAGGATTGAAAAACAGGGGGAACAGTTCTTTGCGGCTTATAAAGTTCTTGCCGAAGCAGGTTATCTGGAGGTCGCAAATGTCCCGGCCAAAAAGAAGGCAGAGAGTGGCGGAAACATCCGGGGAGAAAATCCCGGCACCTCTCAGGATCTCCAGACGGAAGAACTGGATCCGGGACATGATGAGAAGGCAAAAAGTCTTCTTGCCATGCTCTCCTGTCTGAAAAAGGGGCAGAAGCTGAAGCTCTTAAAGCTTGATATCAAGGAAGGTGAGACATCTCCGCCAAAGCGCTACACTTCCGGTTCCATGATCCTTGCCATGGAGAACGCCGGTCAGCTTATCGAGGACGAGGACCTGAGAGCCCAGATCAAGGGAAGCGGCATCGGAACGAGTGCCACCCGGGCAGAGATTCTGAAAAAGCTGTTCAATATCAAGTATCTGACATTAGCGAAGAAGACGCAGGTCATTACGCCGACCCTTTTGGGGGAGATCGTTTTCGACGTCTGTCAGGCGTCCATGAGACAGCTCCTAAACCCGGAACTCACGGCAAGCTGGGAAAAGGGACTCACCTATGTGGCAGAAGGAACCATCACGCCGGATGAGTACATGGAAAAGCTGGAGCGGTTTGTGACGCTGAGAACAAACGGTGTCAAGCAGACGAACAACGCCTATATGCTGCGGCCGTATTTCGACGCTGCGGCTCAGTTCTATAAAAAATAGCAACAGATCTGTTTCAATGCTGCAGCCATTTGCCAAAAGTTTATCGAAAATGCTTTCGGCGGTCCAGCCGTAAATAAATGCTGTCTGGCAAGATGGCAGATTGGAGAATCATTATGAAAAAAGAAGAGACTAAGATCGTTGATCTTTATGACCTTTCCCACACCCAGGCTGCGGATTTCCTCCGCCAGTTTACCTACCCGTGGGAGGCACTTGCCCATATCAAGGAGTTTATACTCGAACTTGGAAAGACACTCCCGGAGGATGAGTACGAGAGGCGCGGGGAGACCGTATGGGTCCATAAGACCGCAAAGGTGATGCCGAGTGCGTACCTCGGTGAGAATATCATTATCGGAAAGGACACAGAGGTCCGCCACTGCGCGTTCCTACGGGGAAATGCCTTAGTCGGAGAGGGAGCCGTCGTTGGAAACTCCACGGAGTTAAAGAATGTGATCCTGTTCGATAAGGTCCAGGTTCCGCATTATAACTATGTGGGAGATTCCATCTTAGGCTACCGCGCCCACATGGGAGCCGGTTCCATCACCTCAAACGTGAAGTCCGACAAGCTTCTCGTGAAGGTCCATGCGGA
>CAKRNI010000170.1 GCA_934370915.1 uncultured Lachnospiraceae bacterium | reverse complement strand
TCAGCAAATAGTCTATAATAAATTTACAAACAAGAGATTTTTTATACAAAATATATAAAATCCAAGGAGGAGTGCATTATGGTTCAGATCATCGCAGGACGGAAGGGAAAAGGAAAAACTAAATATTTACTTGACATGGCTAACACAGCTGTGAAAGAGGCAAAAGGCTCAGTCGTATATCTTGATAAGAGTTCGAAACATATGTACGAGCTTAACAACAGGATCCGTTTAATCAACGTAGCTGAGTTCTCCGTAAGTACGGCTGAAGGCTTTATCGGCTTTATCTGTGGAATTATTTCTCAGGATCACGATCTCGAGGCTATGTATCTTGACAGCTTCTTAAAGCTTGCCGGCCTTGAGGGAGAAGATATCACCGCAACACTCGCAGAGCTGGATCAGATCAGTACAAAGTATCATGTAAACTTTGTATTAAGTGTATCCATGGATGGTGAAGAACTTCCGGAATCTGCAAAAGATATGGTGCTGGTTGCTTTATAAAATAATCGCTCCTTCCTATATAAGAGTACATAAACACCTGCCTGACGGCGGGTGTTTATGTTTTATGGCCCTTCAAATCGAATGTCCGTAAAACTCTTGACGTGTGATCCGGTCATCGAAGCTGACAGCTTCCTTACAGAATCAATGCGCAGCAGGTTTCTGAAAAGAAAAAACTGTAAAATTTATAAAATAAATAAAATGTCAAGCAAAAACACTTGACAACCATCTTCGTTTATAGTATGATATCGCAGGTGACCTGATATGGAAAAAATTGTAGCACAGGGTCTTCTGTATGATTTCTATGGAGAGCTCTTAACGGAGCACCAGCGGCGTGTATATGAAGATGTGGTATTTAATGACATGTCCCTCAGCGAGATCGCCGAAGAGCAGGGAATCAGCAGACAGGGCGTGCATGACCTGGTGAAGCGCTGTGACAAGATTCTTTCCGGATACGAGGAAAAACTGAAGCTTGTCGAGAAATTCAACCAGACAAAGAAAATGGTAGAAGAGATTAAGGAACTGGCTGGCCAATATAAAAAGGACGGCGACCGATCCCTGATCGACAGGATCGAAGCGATTTCCGAGGAGATCGGGAAGCTGTAAGCCAGAGGGAGAGTTTTCATGGCATTTGAAAGTTTAGCCGATAAATTACAGAATGTCTTTAAAAACTTAAGAGGCAAAGGAAGACTGACAGAGGCAGATGTAAAAGCTGCTCTGAAGGAAGTCAAGATGGCTCTCCTGGAAGCCGATGTAAGTTTTAAAGTTGTTAAACAGTTTATCAGTTCTGTACAGGAGCGTGCGATCGGACAGGATGTCTTAGAGAGCCTGACTCCGGGACAGATGGTAATAAAAATTGTAAATGAGGAACTCGTAAAGCTTATGGGTTCCGAGACAACAGAGATTGCCTTAAAGCCCCAGAATGAGATCACAGTGATCATGATGATCGGTCTTCAGGGTGCCGGTAAGACAACGACTACGGCAAAGCTTGCCGGAAAGTTTAAGGCGAAGGGCAGAAAGCCGCTCCTTGCGGCCTGCGACGTTTACCGTCCTGCTGCGATCAAGCAGTTACAGGTAAACGGTGAGAAAGTCGGAGTTCCGGTCTTCACGATGGGTGATAATCAGAATCCGGTGAATATCGCGAAAGCCGCTGTGGAACATGCCAGAAAAGAAGGCATGAATCTTGTATTCCTCGATACGGCAGGACGTCTTCAGATCGATGAGTCCATGATGGATGAGCTCGTCAATATCAAGGAAGCCGTTGAAGTCGACCAGACAATTCTCGTTGTCGACGCGATGACCGGTCAGGATGCAGTAAATGTAGCCGGAAGCTTCAATGATAAGATCGGCGTCGATGGCGTGATCTTAACAAAGCTTGATGGTGATACGCGAGGCGGCGCAGCGTTGTCGATCCGCGCTGTAACGGGAAAACCGATCCTCTACGTCGGTATGGGCGAGAAGCTCTCCGACCTGGAACAGTTTTATCCGGACCGTATGGCTTCGAGAATCCTTGGAATGGGTGATATCCTTTCCCTGATCGAGAAAGCCGAATTTGAGGTAAGCGAAGAGAAGGCGAAAGAAATGAGCCAGAAACTTCGCAAAGCAGAATTTGATTTTAACGATTTCCTGGATCAGATGCGCCAGATCAAAAAGATGGGCGGCATGAACAGCATCTTAAACATGATGCCGGGAATGTCTCAGATGAAGGGAAATGTTGAAATAGACGAGAAATCCATGGATAAAGTGGAGGCGATCATTCTCTCGATGACGAAGGAAGAGCGGGCGAATCCATCCCTCTTAAATCCGTCGAGAAAACAGAGGATCGCGAAGGGAGCCGGAGTAGATATTGCCGAGGTGAACCGGATCGTCAAACAGTTTGAACAGTCGAAAAAGCTTATGAAGCAGCTTCCCGGAATGATGGGAGGCGGAAAGCGGAAAGGGCTTGGAGGACTGGGCGGCATGCTTGGAAAGATGAAATTACCTTTCTAAATACCGCAATTTATGATAAGAAGGCAAATGCGATTCCCGCATGGCTGATAAACGAAAAAACCAAGGAGGTGAAATTGTCATGGCAGTTAAGATGAGATTAAGAAGAATGGGTCAGAAGAAGGCTCCTTTCTATAGAATTATCGTTGCAGATTCCCGTTCCCCGAGAGACGGTCGCTTCATCGAAGAGGTTGGATATTACGATCCGAACACAGAGCCGAGCACCATCAAATTCGACGAGGAAGCAGCTAAGAAGTGGTTAGGAACAGGCGCTCAGCCGACTGAGACTGTTGCTAAGCTCTTAAAGGCAGCCGGTATCCAGTAATCGAGGTGGATTCAATGAAGGAATTGGTAGAAGTTATCGCCAAAGCGCTGGTTGATAATCCAGATGAAGTCGTTGTTACGGAATCTGAAAAAGAAGAAGAGATCGTCATTGAGCTTAAGGTTGCCCCGACCGATATGGGAAAGGTGATCGGAAAGCAGGGAAGGATCGCGAAAGCCATCCGCTCCGTTGTGAAGGCAGCTTCTTCCAAGATGGATAAGAAAGTGATTGTTGAAATTCAGTAATCGTGAGGGACTGTGGACAGGATTTTTCCCGGCTGCAGTCCCCTTTCTGTCATTAAGGAGACAATATGGAAAAATATCTTCGCGTAGGCGTCATTACCTCCCCGCACGGCGTGCGCGGCGAGGTGAAGGTCTATCCGACCACGGATGATGTGATGCGCTTTAAAAAATTAGATAAAGTGATTCTGGATCTCGGAAGAGGAGAGACACGGGAGTTAAAGATCCGTCAGGTAAAATTCTTCAAAAACATGGTCATCCTGAAATTTGACGGTGTGGACACCATGAACGAGGTGGAAGGCTGGCGCCAGAAGGATCTTCTGATCACGAGAGACCAGGCGATCCCGCTGGAGGAGGATGAGTTCTTTATCACGGACCTCATCGGACTTAACGTTGTCACGGACGAGGGAGAGACACTTGGAACTTTGACGGATGTCATGGAGACCGGAGCGAATGATGTGTACTGCGTGAAGACACCGGAGGGAAAAGAGCTTCTTCTCCCGGCGATTCGCGACTGCATCCTGGACGTGGATCTCGACAAGGAAGAAATGCTTGTCCATGTTCTTCCGGGACTTCTTGATCTGTAGGGAGGCTGCGATGAATTTTCATGTGCTTACCCTGTTCCCGGAAATGATCATGAACGGTCTGGAGACGAGTATTCTCGGCCGCGCGGCTGCAAAGGGAATCGTATCCTTTGAGGCGGTGAATATCCGTGACTATACATTGGAGCGCCACGGCAAGGTGGATGACTATCCGTACGGAGGAGGAGCCGGGATGGTCATGCAGGCGGAGCCGATCTACCGCGCTTACGAGGCCCTTGTGGAGAAAATCGGAAAGAAACCGCGCGTGATCTACATGACACCTCAGGGTCAGACCTTCAACCAGAGCATCGCGGAAGATCTCGCGAAGGAAGAAGATCTGGTGTTCCTCTGCGGACATTATGAGGGAGTCGATGAGCGTGTCCTCGAGATGATCGCTACAGATTATCTCTCCGCAGGAGACTATGTTCTCACTGGCGGCGAGCTTCCGGCGATGATGATGATCGACTGCATCTCAAGGCTTGTGCCGGGAGTGTTGAACAACAACGTGTCTGCGGAGTTTGAGACATTCCACGACAATTTGTTAGAATATCCCCAGTATACCCGTCCGGAAGTATTTATGGGCAAAAAGGTGCCGGATATCCTGCTTTCCGGCCACCACGCGAACGTCGAGAAGTGGCGCAGGGAACAGTCCATTATCCGCACGTTAAAGAACCGGCCGGAGCTTCTTGAGGACGCGGTTCTGTCGAAGAAGGAACAGAAGTTCCTCGATGAGCTTTTGAGACAGCAGGAGGCGGAGAAAGCTCAGAAGATCAAAAATGAAGAGAAAGCTGCGGCAGAACATGACGGGGAAGAGAATGTCTGATCAGGGCAGCTGCTGGAAAAACGAGGCTTTTGATCTGCAAAATTTTGCAGGATCTTTGAGAAAACCGCTTGCATTTTGGCAGGCGGTATGGTAAAATACAAAACTGTGGTATCCGAAAGGTGGGATAGCCCTGCCAATACGGAGACTTAAATCATAAGAGATGGTCCGCTGCCGCAGGAAAAGATGATGCGGGTAAGAACATCGAATACTTTAAGGAGGTTCATATCAATGAACGACATTATCAAGAACATCGAAGCTGCACAGTTAAAAGAGTCTGTACCGAGCTTCAACGTAGGTGACACTGTAAGAGTATCCGCTAAGATCAAAGAGGGAAACCGTGAGAGAATTCAGGTTTTCGAGGGTACAGTTATCAAGAGACAGAACGGCGGCGTTAGAGAGACTTTCACAGTAAGAAAGAACTCCAACGGTATCGGCGTTGAGAAGACATGGCCGCTTCATTCCCCGTCTGTTGAGAACGTTGAGGTTGTCAGAAGAGGTAAAGTTCGTCGTGCGAAACTTTACTACTTAAGAACAAGAGTAGGTAAGGCTGCAAAGGTTAAAGAGTTAGTAAAATAATTCGGAAAACTGTACAGAGAGTCAGTAGATCAAAGGGGCAATGAAAATTGTCCCTTTGTTTTTAATATGAAAGTGCTGTCAAGCGGATGACCAGACTGCGTGCCTGCACGCAAGGATGGGCAGACATTTGCCTTTCAGAGAGGAGGTCCCCTTCATGGATTTTTTTGAGGAAAAGGAACCAAACAGACTTCACCGGGCCACGGAATGGGTGGTGGACTGCGCAGTCATGGTCGCCCTGGCGTGCTATATCGTATTCTGCTTTGGAAGCCGGGTCGAGATGAACGGAAGCTCTATGAAGCCTGTGCTTGAATCGGGGGATGTAGTCCTTATGAACAGGCTTTCCTATGATATCGGAAAACCGGACCGGTTTGACATCGTGGTGTTTGAACGGGAAGGACAGCAGCCGGGGATCAAACGGATCATCGGACTTCCGGGAGAGACGGTTCAGATCAAAACCGGATCGGTCTATATTGACGGAGAAGCTTTAAAAGCGGAGAATGGCCTTGGGGATGCGACGATCGCCGGGGCTGCCGAATATCCGGTGGAGCTTGGGGAGGACGAATACTTTCTTCTTGGCGACAATCGGGAATCAAGTGAAGACAGCCGGTTTTCCGGCATTGGAAATATAAAACGGGAAAATCTCATCGGACGCGTCTGGCTGCGGTTTCAGCCATTTTCCAGACTTGGTTTCGTCCGGTAGCAGGAAAGGACGGAGACAAT
>CAKRNI010000169.1 GCA_934370915.1 uncultured Lachnospiraceae bacterium | reverse complement strand
TCTATACTGCTTACCGCCAGTTGCAATAATCGCGTACATATTGCACCTCCTATTATCATTACTCGCCAGTTATGGTGTCTTCCATCATGGAATCCTTGAAAACCTCACTGTGCGGCACACTATAATACTATAACAAACAGTGCTTGTATTGTCAAGCATTTTTTTCGCAATTTCGATATTTTTGGTGGTCATGACCAACTATTGAAAATGCTCTATATTGGCGATCTGGTACTGGTAAAACAGAACGAAATGTGATAGAATTGTAGACAGAGTTTATGTAATGAAGATGTCGCAATTTTCTAACCACAACTCCTTCACGGGCGGAACTATTTGTTATTCCTGTTTATGATATCTTGTATGATCTGCAAATCTTCCAAGATGATATTAGTTGGTAGCGCAACTTTCATTGACAGGATTAACGCGAATGAACAATGTTTATCATGGTTCACCATCTTTCTGTGTAGATGCGGTGTTCGTGGGATATTCTGTTAGCAGTTTTCGGATTGCTGACGGACTATTCCTCGTGATACCGTATTTTTTGTCTGATCTAAAAACTCTGTCACGCTTTCGATATTTTTATTGTTCAAAATTTTAAGCCAATCTATATAACCCCATCATTTTAGTGGGTTTATTAGTGAACCCTACCCCCCTCATCATTCCAACTCAAATCTCCTCCTAACCCCACATTTTCCAGTGTTTTCTCCTCTTCTCATCTCAAAAATACCTTATCGGCCACATTATCGAGAAAGCCCTTGTTTTCTGGGCGTTTCCGGCACCTCAATAACATTCACATTCTTCGTATTGTAATCGCTCCGATCCGTCACAAACGTCTTGAAATGAACATAATACCCTCTGTCGATCTTCTCCCCGTATAAGTTCGATGCATGGATAAAATATGTATTACCGTCCTCGCCGCGAATGAATCCGTATCCTTTATCTTCATAATATCTTGTCACTGTTCCAAACATAGAACTCCTTTCTCGTCTGGCATGAGATGTGCTGCGTGTAGAATACCTCTCAGAGCTTCTGTGTGCCCCGTGAGAAGTTTTTCACATCTCTCATGCTGACTTTGTCGTTGTAATTTTAGGTATTAAAATAAGCCCTCTATTCACCGAGATTTTTTACTGGAAAACCAATAAAAACTCAATGAATAAAGGACTTATTTAGATGTCCAAAGGTACTCTCTGGTGTACGTTTTGGAATTTCAATTTTTTACGAGCATTTATGAAGAGTTACGTTACGCCATCTTACTTCAGATACTTATCAAACCACTCCATCATCTCCGTCATTCTGCGGATTCTGTGTTTCGGTTTACCGCTTCTTGAGAGTTCGTGGTTCTCGCCATGGAAGAGGCACATGCGGGCTTCTACGCCGAAGTATTTTAATGCGGAGAACATCTGAATCGCGTCGCCCATCCAGCAGCGGTAGTCTTCATCCGCCTGAATAAAGAGGGTCGGGGTCTTCGCCATGTTCGCGTATTTGAGCGGGGAGTGCTGCCACATCTTCTCCTGGCTGTTCCACGGATCTGCCTTGATCTGATCCATATTGAAGTAATAGCCGATATCAGTGGTCATGCACTTGGATACCCAGTTGGAGATACTTCTCTGGGAGCAAGCCGCTGCGAATCGTGTGGTGTTTCCGATCACCCAGTTTGTCATAAATCCGCCGTAGCTTCCGCCCATAACGCCCAGGTGCTTCTCGTCAACCTGCGGATAGCGCTTCAATACCTCATCTGTGAGTGCCATGCAGCATTCAAAGTCGATTCCGCCGTGCTTTCCGGTAATGTCAGCGAACTCATTTCCACGTCCGTCGCTTCCTAATGGGTTTGTAAAGAATACAAAGTACCCGGCATTCGCGAATACCTCGCTCTCGTGGAAGAAGGTCGGACCGAAGGTCGCGCGCGGACCGCCGTGGATCGTTAAGATACCTGGGTACGTCTTATCAGGATCAAAGTTTACCGGTTTGATCACATATCCGTCCAGTTCAAGATCCTTGTATGTAAAGGTAAACTCCTCTACCGGGCATACACTTCTCTCTGCCATCACTGCGTCGTTGAAGGAAGTGAGCTTCGTCTCCTCTTTTCCGTCAAAGGCGTAGCACTCGGTAAGTCCCATATCGCGCATACCGGTAAAGTACACGGTATTGCCGGACTTCGCCAGTGTGTGGACACTGCCCTGACGGTCCAGGATCGTCTCCATATTGCCCTCGGCGTCGAAGGTCCGGATCACGCTCTGTTTTCTTAAAGTTGCGATAAAGTAGATCTTATCCTCATCATGGATTGCGGAAGCGCCGTCCGCGAACTTGCAGTCACAGCAGATGGAGTTGTGGACACTGTCATCGTAATCGGACAGAAGTTCCACCTTGCCATCCTCCACTGTGTACAGTTTATCGTTTTCGTTGAAGCCGTATTCCTTCATATAGGAACCGAAGAAGGTCACTTTTCCTTTGAGGATGCACGCATAGTCGATGCTCATGTCCTTCTGCTCCACAAGGGTCTTGAGCTCTCCGGTGGAGATCGTATACTGCTTTAAGCCCTGATATACGTCCTTTTTATCGGTATAAAGGCTGGAGACATAGAGGATCGTATTGTCTCCCTCTACCCAGGAAGCCTCAACGTTCTCATAATCCGGAGTCACGATCTCGCAGGAGCCGCTCTCCAGATCATAGACTGCCAGTCTCGTTCTCTTCTTATTTACAATGCCCTGACCATTTGCCCAGAACGGAAGCTCGTCGAATACCTCGTAGTCCTTCTCTTCCTTCCAGGCCTTGAGAGCGGCCTTTTTCTCCTCGCCCTCTTCCATATGGGAGAGATCCGGTTTATTGTAATCATATTTTACCGTGAGGACAAGTTTATTTCCGGCCTTTTTCATCTTCACTGCCTTATACGGAACAGCGAAAGCAAACTGAGCCTCACCGCCGTGGATATTCAGGGTGTAAAAGCAGGTCCAGTCTTCCTCATTCTTCGCTTTTTCCTGATAAGTCTTCTCACGGTCCGCAATAAAGAGGACAGTCTCGGAATCCAGCCAGATAAATGTGCGCTCTTTCTTTCCGCTCGTCAGTCTGGAGGTTTTCTTTGTCTCCATATCATAGAGCCATAAGCAGGACTCATAGCAGTTGTCCTTCTCGTTGGCATCCACCACCGCCATCACCGCGTGCTTTCCATCCGGTGCCGGAGTAAAGATCGTAGGATAATGATAATTTGTAAAGTCTCTGATATCGATCTGTTTCATGGTTCCAGGTCCTCTCTTTCCTATTTATATATGTAGTTTTATCGCAGGATCATTTTCCTGTCAAATTTATTATACTTACAAAAGGAGCCGCTCTCACAGCCCTGCACAGCATAAACTGCGTCAATTCTGTCGGCAGTTCTGATTTCAGATCAAACGATCATTTAAAACAGTATACCCCCGCCAGATACCGGCGGGGGCATATAAATGTCTCCTTATTTGCCTTCCGTCAGATGGCATGCCACGAAATGATTCGGTTCAATCTCACGGAGTACCGGTTCCTCGCTTCTGCAGCGGTCTGTCGCATACGGACAGCGGGCAGCAAAACGGCAGCCTGGCTTCGGGTTGATCGGGGAAGTGATCTCACCCTTTAAGATGATACGCTCTCTCTTCTTCTTCAGGCTTGGTACCGGAATTGCGGAGAGCAGAGCCTGTGTATACGGATGGGTCGGTTTATCGAAAAGCTGCTCAGACGGAGCCTTCTCGATGAGCTGTCCAAGATACATAACCGCGATATCATCTGCAAAGTGGTTGACAACGGAAAGGTCGTGTGTGATGAAGATATAGGTTAATCCCATCTGTTCCTGAAGATCCTGCATCAGGTTTAAGATCTGTGCCTGAATGGATACGTCAAGGGCAGAAACCGGCTCGTCGCAGACGATAAGCTTCGGTTTCATCGCAAGCGCTCTCGCGATACCGATACGCTGGCGGCGGCCGCCGTCAAGCTCATGCGGATATGTATTGATCAGGCGGTCTGCAAGACCTACAACCTGCATCAGTTCACGCACACGGTCCATACGGGCTTTCGGATCCGTAATGAGCTTCTGGAGCTTTAACGGCTCAGCAATAATCTCACTGACTGTCTTTCTCGGGTCAAGAGATGCGTACGGGTCCTGGAAGATCAACTGCATGTCACGTCTTAAGAGACGGAGTTCATTTTTATTCTTTTTACATACATCCTCACCGTCGAAGATAACCTCACCGGAGGTCGGCTCAATGAGACGTAAGATCGAACGTCCTGTGGTGGACTTACCGCATCCGGACTCACCTACGATACCGAGGGTCTTTCCGCGTTCCAGAGTGAAGTTCACGTCATCGACCGCATGGAGCAGTCCCTTTGGAGTGTTGAAATATTTTTTCAGGTGTTTTACTTCAAGGATCGTATCTGCCATTACTGCTCACTCCTTTCAATGGAAAATCCCGGCTCTTCGTAGCGGACGCAGCGCACATAATGCGTATCGCTCGCCCACTTCTTTTCCGGTCTGTCTTTTTTGCACGCTTCTGTGCAGTACTTACATCTCGGGGAGAACGGGCAGCCTTTCGGAAGGTTTGTCGGATCCGGCATCAGGCCCGGAATCGGCTGAAGTCTCGCCTTGCGGTCCTCAATGTTCGGAAGGGAACCGAAAAGACCTTCTGTGTATGGGTGCATGGTATGGTTGAAGATATCTTCCAGAGTTCCATGCTCAACGATCTGTCCCGCGTATACAACGGAGACCTCATCACAGACCTCTGCGATAATTCCCAGATCATGGGTGATCATGATCATCGCGGAACCAAATTTCTTTCTTAAATCCTTCATCGTCTCGAGAACCTGCGCCTGGATCGTCACATCGAGAGCGGTTGTCGGCTCATCGGCAAGAAGGAGCTTCGGGTTGCAGGCAAGAGCCATAGCGATAACGACACGCTGCTTCATACCACCGGAGAACTGGTGCGGATACTCGCCGAAACGTTCTCTCGGGATACCTACGACTTCCAGCATATCGCCGGCCTTCTGCTCAGCCTCTTTCTCACTGATCTTATCATGAAGCTTGATAACCTCGGCAATCTGGTCACCGACAGTGAGAACCGGGTTTAAGGATGTCATCGGATCCTGGAAGATCATGGAAACGGTATTTCCACGGATCGCCTCCAGCTCCTTCTGCGGCATATTTAAGATATCTTTTCCGTCAAGAAGGATGGAACCGTTTTTAATAACTCCCGGCGGGTCCGGAACGAGACGCAGGATTGAAAGAGCGGTTGTTGTCTTTCCGGATCCGGTCTCTCCTACCAGTCCTAATGTTTTTCCGTGCTCTAACTGGATATCGATGCCGTTTACCGCCTCTACAACGCCGTCATCGGTCTCATAATGGATCACAAGATCCTTAATATCAAGAATTAAGTTTTTGTTATCTTCCAATATTTTGTCCTCCCTACTTCTTCAGTTTCGGGTCTAACGCATCACGAAGACCATCGCCTAACAGGTTCAGGGAAAGGATCGTAATGATGATCGCAATACCCGGGAATACGGTCAGGTGCGGAGCGTTTCTTAAGTAAGCACGTCCGCCGGAAAGCATTGCGCCCCACTCCGGTGTCGGAGCCTTTACGCCGAGGCCCAGGAAGCTTAAACCGGATGTGGAAAGGATCGCGGATGCAACCTTTAAAGATACCTGAACGATGATCGGTGCCATACAGTTCGGGAGAATATGGGAGGAAATGATCTCGAAGTTGTTTGCTCCGATACATTTCGCCGCCTCTAC
>CAKRNI010000168.1 GCA_934370915.1 uncultured Lachnospiraceae bacterium | reverse complement strand
AAGGCAAAAATCCCATCAGCGAAGCTGATCTGGAATGGATTTTTGCACGTAACTATGAAGGTACTGAATAGTTACGGGATGTAAAGGAGTTACTGTTTGCACATTACGCAAACAGTAACGAAAGGAATCGTGTACAAAAAGCTTTTTTTGATACGACGCGGCGATTTAATACAGTGACATAGGTAAAAAAATATGAACGTAAAAATTTGTGTATAATGTTGTGAAACAGAGGAACAAATAATCGCGCAAGAGATTAAAGCAATAAAAAAATATAGAAAACTTTGTGAGAATTGTACAAAATATATATTTCAACACGAAATGCTTGATAATTATTGTGCAATATGCTATAATCAAATCAACTTAAAAAAGAAGCCGTGATAGGAGAGCAAAATGTGATCAGCTAACGATTAGCTGTTGCTTGGTGCGCTCCTTTTCTTTTTTTGAAATGAGGAAAAAGCTTAGTGAAACATTATTTTTATCAGGCATTGGAAGAAAACCCGATTATCGCAGCGATCAAAAACATGGATGATCTGGAACTTTGCTGTTCTCTGGAAGAGATCCGTGTGGTATTCGTCCTGTTCGGCGATATCTGTACGATCCGGACGATCGTAAAACGTTTAAAGGATGCCGGGAAGGTTGCGATCGTGCATGTAGACCTGATCGTGGGCTTAAGCAGCAAGGAGATCGTGGTGGACTTCATTAAAATGTCGACAGAGGCAGATGGGATCATTAGTACAAAGGTCCCGCTGATCAGAAGGGGAAATGAACTGAATTTCATAACGGTCCAGAGGTGCTTTTTGCTGGATTCCATGGCGTATGAAAATTTAAGACAGCAGCAGCATCAGGTGAAGCCGGATTATATCGAGGTACTTCCGGGAATTATGCCGCAGGTCATCTCAAAGATGTGTAAGGTGTCGAAAGCGCCGATCATCGCAGGTGGACTGATCTCCGAGAAAGAATCCGTTATGAGCGCCCTCTCAGCGGGAGCAATGGCAGTTTCATCTACGAATCATGAAGTCTGGAAGCTGTGAATAGACTGATAACACAAGCTGTTTCAATGCCGGGAAAAGGGCAGTTGAGATAAAGCGTGGGAAAAACTATATTGAAGGAGGAATTGGTATGGCAAAGTATGTAATGGCACTCGACGCGGGGACAACCAGCAACAGGTGTATCCTGTTCAACGAAAAAGGTGAGATGTGCAGTGTAGCGCAGAGAGAGTTTACCCAGTACTTCCCGAAGCCGGGCTGGGTAGAGCACGATGCAGACGAGATCTGGGCAAGTATGCTGGGTGTTGCCGTAGAGGCGATGAATATGATCGGTGCCACCGCAGAGGATATCGCGGCGATCGGTATCACAAACCAGCGTGAGACAACGATCGTCTGGGATAAGAATACCGGAGAGCCGATCCATCACGCGATCGTATGGCAGTGCCGCAGAACATCGGAATACTGCGACACCTTAAAGGAAAAAGGCCTGACCGATAAGTTCAGAGAGAAGACAGGTCTTGTGATCGACGCGTACTTCTCCGGAACAAAGGTAAAATGGCTGCTTGACAATGTACCGGGCGCGAGAGAAAGAGCGGAAAAGGGCGAGCTGTTATTCGGTACAGTCGAGACATGGCTGATCTGGAAGCTTACAAAGGGCGCGGTCCATGTTACAGACTATTCCAACGCGTCCCGTACAATGCTCTTCAATATCAATACTTTACAGTGGGACGATGAGATCTTAGCGGAACTCGATATCCCGAAGTGCATTCTCCCGGAGCCGAAGCCGTCAAGCTGTATTTACGGCGAGACAGATCCGTCTTACCTCGGCGGACCGATCCCGATCGGAGGCGCTGCTGGTGACCAGCAGTCCGCATTATTCGGACAGACCTGCTTCAATCCTGGCGAGGCGAAGAATACATACGGAACCGGCTGCTTCATGTTAATGAACACCGGTGAGAAGCCGATCTTCTCAAAGAACGGTCTTGTTACAACAATTGCATGGGGACTGGACGGAAAAGTCAACTACGCACTCGAAGGCTCTATCTTCGTTGCAGGCGCTGCGATCCAGTGGCTCCGCGATGAGTTAAGAATTATCGATTCCGCACCGGATTCCGAGTACATGGCGAAAAAAGTAAAGGATACGAACGGCTGCTATGTTGTACCGGCATTCACAGGTCTCGGAGCTCCGCACTGGGATCAGTACGCGCGCGGAACGATCGTAGGAATCACCCGCGGTGTCAATAAGTACCACATTATCCGTGCGACTCTGGAATCCCTCGCATATCAGGTAAACGATGTTCTGGAAGCGATGAAGGCAGATTCCGGTATCGAGCTTGCAGCTCTTAAGGTTGACGGCGGCGCAAGTGCCAACGACTTCTTAATGCAGACACAGGCCGATATCATCAACGCGCCGGTGAACCGTCCGCAGTGCGTAGAGACGACAGCTATGGGTGCCGCCTATCTTGCAGGTCTCGCAGTTGGTTACTGGAGCAGCAAGGAAGACGTTATCAAGAACTGGGCGATCGATAAGACCTTCGAGCCGAAGATCGAAGCCGCTGAGAGAGAAAAACGGATCAAAGGCTGGAATAAGGCTGTGAAATACGCTTACGGCTGGGCAAAAGAAGACTAAACAAGATATAAAATGAGGAAAAGGTTTCGGGTAGGAATTGCGGCTTGCAGAGAACGGACTTGAATGGAATCACTACTCGAAGTTGTGGGAACAAAACAGAAAGTTTTGAAAAAACAGAAAACTATCTCCGGCTTTTGAGGGGAACGAAAGCCGGAGATGCCTAAAACAACAAAAAGGGGGATTTTTTATGCTGCCTTATATTGCAGAGTTTCTTGGAACCATGATGCTTATCATCCTTGGTGATGGTGTTGTTGCAAACGTAAACCTCAACAAGTCCGGAATGAAAGGTGCAGGAGCTGTCCAGATCACACTGGCATGGGGCCTTGCGGTTCTGGTACCGGCATTTATCTTCGGAGAAGCTTCCGGCGCGTCCTTCAACCCGGCGCTCACGATCGCACTGGCAGTAGACGGAAGTTTCGCATGGTCTATGGTGCCCGGATATGTGATCGCACAGCTGGCAGGCGCATTTGTCGGCGCATCGATCGTTTACCTGCTTTTCAAAGGACAGTTTGACGCGACAGAAGATCCGGGAACAAAGCTTGGCGTATTCTGTACAGGTCCGTCGATCCCGAACACTGGATTAAACATTTTAAGCGAAGCAGTTGGTACATTCATCCTCGTTTTCGCAATCAAAGGTATCGGCAATGTAACCGGTCTTTCCACAGGTGTTGATAAACTCTTCGTATTTGGAATTATCGTTTCCGTAGGTATGTCCCTCGGCGGACTTACCGGTTACGCGATCAACCCGGCGAGAGACTTAGGACCTCGTCTTGCACATGCAGTCCTTCCGATCAAGGGCAAAGGTGATTCCAACTTCTCTTACGGTCTCGTAGTTCCGATCGTTGGACCGATCATCGGTGCGATCGTGGCGGTTCTCCTTTATGGAGCGATCCCGTGGTAGGATAAAATAACAGACGGCTGTGCCCGGTGCAGTGCAGCTTAACAATCAGATAATTATGGCATGAGATGAGAGAGCCTGACAGGATAACCGCATAAGGGTATGCGTTTACTTGGCGGGCTCTTTTCTCTTAAGGCCGGAACGCCGCTGGATCTGCAAAAACGGCAGAAATGGCGGAAAACTTCTAAAAGAGACAGGATGTAAAGGAGTGAACGGTAAATGTATGATGTGATCATAATCGGAGCAGGAGTAGCCGGGGCGGCATCTGCGAGAGAATTGTCGCGCTATCAGGCAAAGATCTGCGTGC
The DNA here is from genome assembly GCA_934370915.1 of uncultured Lachnospiraceae bacterium. Lineage (GTDB taxonomy): Bacteria > Bacillota > Clostridia > Lachnospirales > Lachnospiraceae > Pilosibacter. The sequence goes on along the minus strand of CAKRNI010000168.1, from coordinate 1,923 downwards.
TGGAGAAAGAGGAGGATGTCTGCTGCGGCACTTCCAAGGCAAACAGCGCCATCGTCCATGCTGGCTATGACGCGGCAGAAGGTTCCCTGATGGCAAAACTCAATGTACGCGGAAATGAAATGATGGAACAACTGTCGAAGGACCTGGATTTTCCGTTCAAGAGAAATGGTTCACTGGTGGTCTGCCTGCATGAAGACGAGATGCCGGGGCTTGAGGCTCTTTATAAACGGGGAATCGCAAACGGAGTTCCGGGTCTCAGGATCTTAAACCGGGAAGAACTACGGGCGATGGAGCCGAATATTTCCGATGAGGCATGCGCAGCTCTCTACGCGCCCACGGGCGGAATCGTATGTCCGTTTAACTTAAATATCGCTATGGCGGAAAATGCCAACGCGAATGGAGTAGAATTTCACTTTGATACAGAAGTCACCGACTTAAGACCGGTGGAAGACGGCTGGGAGATCCGGACAAGCAAGGGCATATATAAGACGCGGTATGTCGTGAACGCGGCGGGGGTTTACGCGGATAAATTCCATAACATGGTGAGCAAAAAGAAGATCCACATCACCCCAAGACGTGGAGATTACTGCCTGCTCGATAAAACTGCCGGAAATCATGTGAGCCATACGGTATTCGCGCTTCCCGGAAAATACGGAAAAGGCGTTCTTGTGACTCCGACGGTCCACGGAAATCTGTTGGTGGGTCCGACAGCGATCGATATTGAGAATAAAGAGGGAACGAACACTACGAGAGAGGGATTAAATGAGGTTATCACAAAGGCGGAGATGAACGTGAAGAACATTCCGATGCGCCAGGTGATCACTTCCTTCGCCGGACTCCGTGCCCATGAGGACGGACATGAATTCCTGATCGGTGAGCTGGAGGACGCGAAAGGCTTTATCGACTGTGCGGGAATCGAGTCTCCGGGTCTGACAAGCTCCCCGGCGATCGGCGAGATGGTGGCGGATATCCTGAAAGAGAAGATGGATCTCAGGGAAAAAGAGAATTTTATCGCAACGAGAAAAGGCGTTCTGAACCCGAATACTTTAAGTAAGGAAGAACGGATCCGGTTAATTAAGGAGAAACCGGAGTACGGAAATATTATCTGCCGCTGCGAGATGATCACGGAAGGCGAGATCATCGATGCGATCCGAAGACCTTTAGGCGCAAAATCCTTAGATGGAGTAAAACGCAGAACGAGAGCCGGAATGGGGCGCTGCCAGGCAGGCTTCTGTTCCCCGAGAACGATGGAGATCCTTGCGAGAGAATGCCATAAGAGCATGTTTGAGATCACAAAATCCGGAGGAAACTCGCAGATCGTCAAGGGCATCAATAAGGATTCGTTATAAAAGGGAGGTGTCAGAGCATGAAATCGTATGATATTGTGATCATCGGAGGCGGACCGGCGGGTCTTGCCGCTGCAGTTTCCGCGAAGAAAAACGGAATCGAGAGTATTCTGATCCTGGAACGTGACAGGGAGTTGGGCGGAATCTTAAACCAGTGCATTCATAACGGCTTTGGACTCCACACCTTCAAGGAAGAGCTCACGGGTCCGGAGTACGCGGGACGGTTTATTAAACAGGCAGAAGAATTAAATATCGAATATAAACTGAACACTATGGTCATGGATATCAGTGAGCAGAAGATCGTGACGGCCATGAATCGGGAGGAAGGTCTTTTCGAGATCCAGGCAAAGGCAGTGATCCTCGCAATGGGATGCAGAGAGCGGTCGAGAGGCGCTTTAAACATTCCTGGATACCGCCCGGCGGGAATCTTCTCCGCAGGTACGGCCCAGAGACTCGTCAATATCGAAGGTTATATGCCGGGACGAGAAGTTGTGATCCTGGGTTCCGGAGATATCGGACTCATCATGGCGAGACGAATGACGCTTGAGGGCGCAAAGGTCAAGGTTGTCGCGGAGCT
>CAKRNI010000167.1 GCA_934370915.1 uncultured Lachnospiraceae bacterium | reverse complement strand
ATTGTCTTCCTTCACGTCCACCGCGACAATCCTGAGTTTCCCTATCTTCCAGACATCTTTATCCCATTTTCAATACTTCTGTCCATTCACTTTCAGCCACTGCCGCCGTTCCCTGTAGTCCGGCAGGATCTTCCCGACCTCCGCCCAGAACGCTGCGCTGTGGTTCATCTGGATCCTGTGGGCCAGCTCATGCACCACTACATAGTCCAGGATCTCCGGCGGCATCAACACCAGCTTCCAGTTAAAATTGAGGTTTCCCTTCGCGCTGCAGCTTCCCCAGCGGGTCTTCTGCTCCCTGATCGTGACCGTTCCGTAGGAGACACCCATAACCGGCGCATAGTACCTGCAGCGGGTCTCGATGATCTCTGCTGCCCGTTTTCTTCCTTCTGCCCGTTCTTTATCCGTATAGACCGGACGCTCCGCCATGATCCGCGCCCCTGCCTTAAGACGCACCTCGATCCAGTCCCGGTGCCCCTCGACGAACCAGTCCGCCGTCTGTACCAGTGTCTGGTAAGGTGCCCTCACCGTGATCGTTCCGTCAAGATCCACCTTTAAAGACATGGACCGCCTCTTCGCCCGGATCAGTTCATATGTAAAATGTTCCGTTTTGCGTTTCATAAAGTCTCTCCTAAATCAGACATGTTTCTGCTCTCTGCCAGAAGCACGTCCACGCAAGCACTGCTTTCCCACTGTTCATCGAACAGCTCCAGAGCCTATTTCCTGCAGTCCTCTCAGTCTCTGCATTCCCTCAGTCATATCTTCGCGCGAGTGCGCATCTTTGGCACGTTAGTGCCTTTTCGTGTAACAGGAAATTCCTCGGAATTTCCTGTTACACGAAAAAAGGCACCTGCTAATGCAGATGCCTAATCAAGCGCGCCAGAGAAGATTCGAACTCCCGACACTACGGTCCGTAGCCGTATGCTCTATCCAGCTGAGCTACTGACGCACACTTGAGAGGTTTCGGATAACCGTCACTCACTCAACAAAAAGTATTTTACTACATATTTTCATATATGTCAACACTATTTGAAATTTTTATTCAATTTTTTTGTTGCCTTTTTTTGCTGCAATTCAGCCATACGCTTTCTTATCCAAAACAACGTCTGGTGAACCATCCGGCTTCCTGTTTTCATTGTTCCATTCGTTGCTCCAAAGGTCTGCTCCCGCAGATATCTTTCGACAATATCTGCGGGAACTCTCGATCCTTTTACCACAGCCCCGGCTTTACTTCCGGCGGAAGCGGATTCGGATACGTCTCTCCGTCCAGTTCTTCCAGCCAGTCCTTATGAGCCTTTTCGATGAGCTCCGGATCTTCCAGAAGCTCCGCTCCTGTGCATGCCATGACTTTTGCCGCCGTCAGCATGCCCTTATGGGCAATACTTGCCTTTCCCTGAGCAACAGCCTGCCAGGAATGAAGTGCTGTTCCTGCCGCATAACAGCACACGTTTGTCTGCACCGTCGGAACCACCCAGCTCACATCACCGACATCGGTAGAGCCACCGCCGCCATATGATTCGCTCCGATCCAGCTTGAAATCCAACAGTGGCATATCCAGGACTTCCTTCCGCTTGTCCTTTTTAACGACATGGGCGATCATGTCCTTTAAGCCCTCTTTGTCTAACTCCGTAACGACCTCTTTGAATTTTCCCGCGTACGCCAGCTCCTCTTCCGTATATCCGATCGGAATAAAGTGGTCAAGATTTTTGTCCATGACCTCTTCCAGAACATCATTTCCGATTACATTGGAATAAGCGGCAACCTGACGGATATCCACAGTTGTTCCTGTGATCAGCGCTGCGCCCTTCGCGATATCGCACATCCGCTCATAAAGCTTCTTGACCTGAGTCACCTTTGGTGCGCGGATCGCATAGAGCACCTGTGCCTCCGCCGGAATGACATTCGGGGCAATTCCACCGGTGTTTGTGATCGCACCATGAACTCTCGCCGCGTCGATCATATGCTCTCTCATATAATTTACGCCAATGTCCATAATTTCCACTGCATCCAGCGCGGAACGTCCAAGCTCCGGCGCACCCGCCGCATGGGAGGAAATTCCGTGGAAGGTAAAGAACACACGGAAATTGGCAAGGAATTTATCGGCGCCCGTCGTTTTGTTTGTTGTACTCGGATGCCAGGTGATAGCGATATCACAGTCATTGAAATATCCGTCCCGGACCAGATATGCCTTTCCGCCCGCATTCTCCTCCGCCGGGCAGCCATAGTAGCGAATCGTTCCCTTCAGTCCTTTTTCTTCCATATAGGTCTTCAGCGCATCGACAGCCGCCACAGAGGCCGTTCCGAGAAGATGGTGGCCGCAGCCATGTCCATCTGTTTTTCCTTCGATCGGACGACGCTCCGTGCAGTCCGCCTCCTGCTGAAGGCTTGAAAGAGCGTCAAACTCACCAAGAAACGCGAGGATCGGCTTTCCGCTTCCCCACTCGGCAATAAACGCTGTCTTCTCACCTGCAAGATCTGCCCGGATTGAAAATCCGCGAGACGCAAGGTATTCCTGCTGTACCCTCGAAGATTCATATTCCTGAAAACGCGGTTCCGCGTATCCCCAGATCTCGTCCGCCATAGATGTATACGCATTCTTCTGTTTTTCCACCAGTTCAGAAATTCTATCCTGATTCTTTGTTTCCATACTGCCCATTCCTTTCCTGTGTAATACTTGTTCCTTCCGCACCTTTTGCCATCAACAGACAACAGGTACGACACTTCCACGACCAGATGCTTATGATACCAATTTTTTCAGGCAGTCTTCAGAAAGCCATCGCCCTTGATGGCTCTCATTCCGACTGCCTGATCTATCCTATTACCAGATTGATGGTTTTAAGTCTGCCGGAAGCGGATTCGGATATGTCTCTCCGTCAAGCTCTTCCTTCCAGTCTGCCTTCGCCTTCTCGATCAATTCCGGATTCAGGAGAAGTTCAGCGCCCACATACGCCATGACTTTCGCTGCCGCCAGCATACCTTTATGGGCAATGGAGGATTTCCCCTGTGCAACCGCTACCCAGGAATGGAGTGCTGTACCTGCCGCATAACAGCTGGTATAGACCTGTGCTGTCGGAACGACCCAGCTGACATCTCCGACGTCTGTAGATCCGCCTCCGCCGTAAGCACTGTTTTTATCGACAATAAGATCCCACATCGGCTGCTCTAAAAGCTCCTGTTTATGCTCTTTTCCTCCGATCGCTGCTGCCTGATCCTTCATTCCTTCTTTATCCAGCTCTGTGATCACACTCTGGAATTTCTTTGCATACGCAAGCTCTTCCTCCGTATAGCCGATCGGAACCACATGCTCCAGATTCTCCTGAACAAGATCCGCCAGTGTATCATTATTAATCAGGTTGGAATATGCTGCAACCTGCTTGATATCAACGGTCGTGCCTGTGATCAGGGCTGCGCCCTTTGCAATATCGCACATCCGCTCATAAAGTTTCTTGACCTGTGTTACCTTTGGAGCACGGATCGCATAGAGGATCTGCGCCTCAGCCGGGATCACGTTCGGAGCGATTCCTCCGGAGTTTGTGATCGCGCCATGAACTCTCGCCGCATCGATCATATGCTCTCTCATATAGTTCACACCGATATCCATAATCTCAACGGCATCCAGCGCGGAACGTCCAAGCTCCGGCGCACCCGCCGCATGGGAGGAGATTCCGTGGAAGGTAAAGAATGCCCGGAAGTTTGCCAGATGGAATCCGCCCTTCATAACTTTATTCATCGTGTATGGATGCCAAGTGATCGCGATATCACAATCATCGAAATATCCGTCCCGGACCAGATATGCCTTTCCACCCGCATTCTCCTCCGCCGGACAGCCATAGTAGCGGATCGTTCCGCCCATGTGATTCTCTTCCATATAAGTTTTTAACGCATCAACAGCCGCTACCGACGCCGTTCCGAGAAGGTGATGACCACAGCCATGTCCGTTTGTCTTTCCCTCGATCGGGTGACGTTCTGTGCAGTCTGCCTCCTGCTGGAGACTGGAAAGCGCATCAAACTCACCTAAAAATGCGAGGATCGGCTTTCCGCTTCCCCATTCCGCGATAAATGCGGTCTCTTCTCCTGCGAGATCCGCCTTGACGGAAAATCCTCTCGATTTTAAGAATTTCTGCTGAAGCTTCGAGGACTCGTACTCCTGAAATCTCGGCTCCGCAAAGCCCCAGATCGCGTCACTGATCTTTGTGTATTCGCCGCATCTCTGATCGATCGTCGTACCGATCTCTTTTCTAAAATCTGTTCCCATATGTATATGCTCCTTTCTATGTTTCCCTTATCCATCAGAACCGTGCAGGCACGCTTCCGGCTCTCTTCGTCTCTTTGTCCCACATGGGCTTCCGTTCGTGCGCACAGCCGTCCCTCATGCTATTCATGTCTTTTTCCGGTGACGCTCTCAGTTACGATCTTCCAGACCGTCACTGCGTTCACCCTTGCCTCCGCGAACGAGTTCTCATCGAATGCCTTCTTCTGACTCATCTGATTCATGAGGCTCGCCAGAGCTTTTTTCTTAGACGTGAGATCTTCCACGAAATATGCTGTTCCGCTTCCGCAGATGCTCTCAAAGCTTGTCGTCGACTTGCAGGCTGCGTCATAATTGATCTTCAGGCTGTTTTTCCCGTAAATACAATATGAAACCTGAGGATTCTCCCTGATCTTATCGATCTTTGTCCCTTCCTTCGCTCCGTGAAAATACAGGATCAGCTTCCCTTCTTCCACTTCTGCACCATAATTCAATGGAATTAAATAAGGACATGACTCATCGTGGAACGCAACGGTACACACAGTCTCCCGTTTCGCGATCGCCACAATATCAGCCATGTCCTTCAATTCTCTGTCACTTCGTCTCATCCAGACCTCCATTCCAGTCATAAGGATCCTGCACTTTTGCCATTCTCCATTTCGATTCTTTAGGATTTTCATCGAAATTCCGCATTCAGCGCCATCCGCCAGACTTCCCGTAAGATGAGACTATCATATCATAATTCTTTTAATATCTCAAGCAATATACCGTTATCTTGTTCCTTTTGTCTGAAATTATCCCTCAATTCAGAATACTAAATTGCAGTTCCGGCACCATCGGCAGGTCGATCATAACCCGTGATCACAATTCCGGAGCTTCCTCCTCTTGTCCTAAAATACGACCTGAATCAAAAACATATAAAGTACAGTTCCCGCCGCAATACTGAGCAGCGTATTCCTCTTCCATACGTGCAGCCCGACAACCGCTGCGGAAGCTACAATCTCCGGAATCCCATGGGATCCTGCAAAAAGGTTCACATTTTTCAGGCAGTACACCACCAGCATTCCCATGATCGCATACGGAAGAACTCCCGATAAATATGTAATGTATCCGGGTATCTCCTTCTTCCTGCTAAATATCAAAAATGGCAGAAATCTTAAAACTATCGTCACTGCTGCGCATACCGCGATCAGTGCGGCCGCCCTCAAATCTTCCATGCATAACGAACTGTCATGTCTGTTCTCCTGTCCATATTATTATCTCGAAATCACTCCTGCTCATCTCCATCACGTTCTCATAAATCAATCATTTCATTCGTACAGACAGTTTGAACAGCCATCGAAATTTTCTGTATTTTTTATAACTCAACACGGTGCAAAAAAGCAACTGTTTTCTGTTCCTCCACCTATTTTTAGACAGCAAAAAAGAGCTTGTAAAAACAAGCTCTTTCCAATGCCGGTGACCGGACTTGAACCGGTACGGGGTTGCCCCCGAGGGATTTTAAGTCCCTTGCGTCTGCCTATTCCGC
>CAKRNI010000166.1 GCA_934370915.1 uncultured Lachnospiraceae bacterium | reverse complement strand
AAACTTCCATGTGCCGCGAGGGAGCCGGGACCGAGCTGGCTGCCAGGGTAACGTTCATGAGACGTATTCAAAGCAGAGCGTGCGGATAAAAAAGAAATTATAAGAGGTGACAGCCAATGAGAAAGAAATTTCTGTTATTGCTGGCGCTTCTTTTTTTATTGGCCGGAGTGATCTTTATCCTGCCCGCAGTGCGGGATCGCGTCACGGACCAGACGAAAGAAAGCGCCACGGAAGAAACAGAACCATCCGTAACGGAGACCGAAACCGAAACGCCCACGGAGACCGAAACGGAATCTGAGACGGAGACCGAAACCGAGGAGCCAACTGAGGAAGAGCCGGAAGATCCCGGTGAACCGGTGGACCGCGAAAAAGTGGAGACCCACCTGATCGTTGCGTCGGACATGCATTATATGTCACCAGTAACGACCGACTATGGCGCAGCTTTTGAACGCCTTGTAAACAACAGTGATGGAAAGGTGATTTACTATCAGCCCCAGTTATGGCAGGCCTTTCAGGAGGAAGTTCTCGCGGCGCAGCCGGATGCGCTGATCTTAAGTGGCGATCTGAGCCTAAACGGAGAAAAGATAAATCATCAGGAATTTGCTGAAAAACTTCGGGAGATCGAGGCTGCGGGAGTTCCGGTCTATGTAATTCCCGGGAATCATGATATCAATAAGCCGGACGCAGGCGAATACTTCGGAGATCAGAGGACGGATGTGGAGAGCGTGACTTCTGAAGAATTCCGCGAGATATACGGGGATTTCGGATACAATGAGGCAAAGAGTGAGGCACCGGATTCCTTAAGCTATCTTGTAGAATTAAACGAGACGACCTGGCTTATGATGCTTGATACGACGGTCTGCGAGCCGGAAAATGAGGTATACGGAGAGATCAGGGAAGGAACACTTGAATGGATGGAAGAATGCCTGAAAGAGGCATATGCCGAGGGAATCACCGTGATTCCGGTGGGACACCATAATCTTCAGCGTCTGAGCCGGGTTTATGTGGAAGAATGTGTGATCGAAAATTGTGATGAAGTTCTGGAACTCCTCGAGCGCTACCTGACGCCGGTGTATTTCAGCGGTCATCTTCACACCCAGAAAGTTATGAAGCACCTGACAGAACCGGGAATGGGATCGGATACCTACGGAATATGGGAGATCGTTAGCAATTCGCTGATCCTGCCGCCATGTCAGTATGGGACTGTAACTTTAAATACGGATGGCAGCATTGATTATCTTGCAAAGATTGTGGATGTTTCAGGCTGGGCGTCCGCAAACGGAGAGACAGATCCGGATCTTCTTGATTTCCCGTCCTACACAGAAAATTATCTGCGGACGGTTCTTACGAACCAGATATCCCGTCAGCTTGAGGACGTACCAAAAGAATTAAAGGAAGTCATGGTCGATTTTTATACCGATCTGTATAAAAATTACTATGCCGGAGTGGCGGTCAGCTACTCAGAGAAGAAAAATGAATTTGGCTATGGTCTGTGGGTCCGCTACATGGATCCCAGCATTGAGTTCCGCCAGCTTGACGGAATGATGCGCGATACGATCTCAGCGAATAATCATGCAGAGATCCCGAATCCGATCCGTTTGAAGCGGGCAAGATAATGGAAAAGGCAGTGATCCGGATAAGTTTTCCTTGCCCGACTCTTTCCGTTGTATTATAATCTTATCTTGGATACATGCATTCTAAGATAGACTGAGAAATCGGAGAAAGGACAAAACGATGAAGAGAGTTGGATTCCTTACGAGCGGCGGCGACTGCCAGGCTTTAAATGCTACAATGCGCGGAGTCGCAAAAGGTCTGTACCAGATCTACAAAGATGAAGTTGAAATTATCGGCTTTGAAGACGGATATAAAGGCTTGATGTATGCAAATTATCTGATGATGAAACAGTCGGATTTTTCGGGTGTTCTCACAAAAGGCGGAACGATGCTCGGCACATCCAGACAGCCGTTTAAGCTGATGCGTGTACCGGATGAGAACGGACTTGACAAGGTGGAGCTTATGAAGCACACCTACTATAAATTGAAGCTGGATGCCCTCGTGGTCCTTGGCGGAAACGGAAGCCAGAAGACGGCAAATCTCTTAAGCCAGGAGGGACTCAACGTGATCGGTCTCCCGAAGACGATCGATAATGATCTCTGGGGAACTGACATGACCTTCGGATTCCAGAGTGCGGTGGATATCGCCACAAACGCCATTGACTGCATCCACACGACAGCCTCCTCCCATGGACGCGTTTTTATTGTGGAAGTTATGGGACATAAAGTCGGCTGGCTTACGCTTCACGCGGGAATTGCCGGAGGTGCGGATATCATCCTGATCCCGGAGATCCCATATGACCTTGATAAGGTCGTAAAGAAGATCAAGGAGCGGACAAAGAACGGAAGCCGGTTCTCGATCCTCGCGGTGGCAGAGGGCGCGATCTCAAAGGAGCAGGCAGCCCTTTCCAAAAAAGAATACAAGAAATATCTGGAGGAACGCGCCACAAAATACCAGTCGGTTGCGTATGAGATCGGCGCGAAAATTCAGGAGATGACAGGTCAGGAGATCCGTGTGACAGTTCCGGGGCATATGCAGCGCGGCGGCACTCCGGTCCCGTACGACCGCGTGATCTCCACAAGAATCGGCGCACATGCCGCCGAAATGATCAAAAATAATGAGTTCGGCAAGTTAGTCGTAGTGAAAAACAATGTGATTACGGATATCCCGCTGGCAGAATCTGCCGGAAAATTAAAATATGTGGATCCGCAGTCTGACATTGTAAATGAGGCGAAGCTTATCGGAATCAGTTTCGGAGACTGATAGAGAATGTCATATCAAGCGTTATACAGGAAATGGCGTCCGCAGGTATTCGCGGACGTAAAGGGTCAGGACCATATTGTAAAAACCTTACAGAACCAGATCAGTTCCGGCAGGATCGGACACGCATATCTGTTCTGCGGAACCCGCGGAACAGGTAAGACGACGGTGGCGAAGATCCTGGCCCGGGCGGTGAACTGCGAACATCCGGTGGACGGAAGTCCCTGTGGGGAATGTCCGAGCTGTAAACAGATCCTGGCCGGAACATCCCTGAATGTAGTGGAGATCGATGCCGCATCTAACAACGGTGTCGAAAATATCCGTGAGATCCGGGAACAGGTCCAGTACCCGCCGACGGAAGGAAAATATCGTGTATACATCATCGACGAGGTTCATATGCTGTCCACAGGCGCATTCAATGCCCTGTTAAAGACACTGGAGGAGCCGCCGTCCTATGTGATCTTTATCCTTGCGACCACGGAGGTCCACAAAATTCCGATCACGGTGCTTTCCAGATGCCAGAGATACGATTTCCGCCGTATCACGCTGGATACGATCACAGCCCGTTTAAAAGAGCTTACAGAAGCCGAAAATATGCCGGTGGAGGAGAAAGCACTCCGCTACGTGGCAAAAGCCGGAGATGGCTCCATGCGAGACGCTTTAAGTCTCCTGGACCAGTGCGCGGCGTTCCATTTCGGTGAGACGCTGACCTATGAACATGTGCTGGATGTTCTCGGAGCTGTGGATAACAGTGTATTCCGGGATCTGTTTCGTGCGATCCGGGAGAACCGGACGAAGGACTGTATCCTGAAACTTGAGGAGATGGCCGTTCAAGGCCGGGAACTTTCCCAGTTTGTAGTAGATTTTATCTGGTTTCTCCGCAACCTTCTGCTGCTAAAGACGGCAGATGACGCGGAAGACCTTTTAGATATGTCGGAGGATAATCTGACACAGCTGCGGGAAGACGCAGCACTTGTAGATGAGAACGCTTTGATGCGGTATATCCGAGTGTTCTCGGAACTTTCAAACCAAATCCGCTTCGCGAATCAGAAGCGCGTGCTGATTGAGCTTGCCTTCATCAAACTCACGAAGCCGGAGATGGAACAGAGTATGGATTCCGTTCTGGAACGTCTGGAAAAGCTGGAGCGCATGGTGGAGGAAGGAATTCCCGCGATCCCTGCCGGCGGCTATGTTCCGGCGCAGAATGCAGGAATGGCTGGTGATCCGATGATGCCCGCAGGGCAGATCCCGTCTCAGCCGGCCTATGGCAGTTCCGGTGTGCCGGGAAATTCTGCGGAATTATCAGGGCAGTCTGTGCAGAATCCGGCAAATATGCAGAATCCACCGGTCTCCGGCCAGAACTATGAGCCGAGAACCGTGTCCCTGCCGAAAGCCCAGCTGGAGGATCTCAACATGATCCGCAATGAGTGGGGCAAGATCGTCCGTGACATGGGCATGTCCATCCGCCCGAGTTTCCGGGAAACGGTCGTGGAACCGGCGGGTGACAGCTGCCTCTGCATCGTATTCAATGATCCGATGAATTTTGCCATCGGAAGCCGTCCGAGTGTCCTCGGGGATCTGGAACGGTATGTGGAGCAGAAATACGGAAAATCCCTGTACTTTAAATCCCGTGTCCGGGAGAGCGGCGAACGGATGGATACACGCTATATCAGTGATGAAGAGCTGAGAGAAAATATCCATATGGATATCACGATCGAAGATTAGCCGTAACGATATCGTTGCGATTAATAATAAAAAAGGGCTGAACCAGCTGCTTCCGGTCAATGGAAGTGAGAATCGGCTGTGAGGCGGCCATACAGAAAATAATGAATAGCAGGAGGAATTACACCATGGCAAGACGTGGCGGTTTTCCGGGCGGTATGCCCGGCAATATGACAAATCTTATGAAGCAGGCGCAGAGAATGCAGCGTCAGATGGAAGAGAAGACAAAAGAGCTTGAGGAGAAGCAGTACACAGCAGCAGCAGGCGGCGGTGCCGTATCTGTTACCGTATCCGGTAAAAAAGAAGTTGTCGCTGTAAAGATCTCCCCGGAGGCAGTAGATCCGGACGATGTGGAGATGCTGGAGGATCTTATCGTTGCAGCTACAAACGAGGCTTTCCACCAGATGGAAGCCGAGTCCAGCGCAGTAATGTCTGAACTCACAGGCGGCCTCGGAAACCTTGGAGGACTTTCCTTCTAAATTATGGATTACTACAGCAGTCAGATATCAAAATTGATCGAGGAGCTGTCAAAACTTCCGGGAATCGGAAATAAGACGGCCCAGCGTCTGGCATTCCATATCATCAACATGCCGGAGGAACAGGTAGACCGTCTCTCCAGCTCGATCCGCGACGCAAAGCACAATGTTCATTACTGTAAGGAATGCTTTACCCTGACGGATCAGGAACTCTGCCCGATCTGCCGGAGCCAGACCAGAGATCACAGCGTGATCATGGTCGTGGAAAATCCACGCGACCTGGCAGCGTATGAGAAAACGGGTAAATTCGACGGGGTGTACCATGTACTTCACGGCGCGATCTCCCCGATGCTTGGAATCGGACCGGGAGATATCAAATTAAAAGAGCTGATGATGCGACTTCAGACAGAAGAAGTAAAGGAAGTCATTATCGCCACGAACTCAAGCCTTGAGGGCGAGACGACCGCAATGTACATAAGCAAGCTGATCAAGCCGACAGGGATCAAGGTGACGAGGATCGCCAGCGGTGTTCCGGTGGGCGGTGATTTGGAATATATTGACGAAGTGACACTTCTTCGGGCGTTAGAAGGCCGGGTGGAGTTATAAAACCGGCAGCAGGACGGCTGCGCAGGTTTCAGGAGATGCGAAAGAAATGGATAAATACGAGTTTAATATTAAAGTCGAGCAGATTAAAAAGATGGTCAGCCGCGGAGACTACGGAACTGCGATGAAGATCGCGGATACCATTGACTGGCACCGTGTCCGCAA
>CAKRNI010000165.1 GCA_934370915.1 uncultured Lachnospiraceae bacterium | reverse complement strand
AAGTAAGCCTGAGCGTACATGTCTGTGTTGTCACCGATGATCTTGATGGAGTTCTTGTTAGCACCTACAGTACCGTCTGCGCCAAGACCCCAGAACTTACAGTTCGTAGTTCCTTCCGGAGTTGTAACAAGCGGAGCGCCTAACTGTAAGGAAAGGTATGTCACATCATCGTTGATACCGATTGTGAATCTCTTCTTCTCTGTGTTCTCGTATACAGCAACGATCTGTGCCGGTGTTGTATCCTTGGAACCAAGACCGTAACGACCTGTGAATACCGGAACCTTATCGAACTTGGAGCCCTTTAATGCTGCAACAACATCAAGGTATAACGGCTCGCCGATGGAACCCGGCTCTTTTGTTCTGTCGAGTACGGAGATCTGCTTAACAGTATCCGGAATTGCCTCGATCAGGGCTTCTGTGCAGAACGGTCTGTACAGACGAACTTTGACAACGCCGACCTTCTTGCCCTGTTTTGCAAGGTAGTCGATTGTCTCCTCGATTGTATCGTTTACGGAACCCATAGCGATGATAACGTGCTCAGCGTCAGCAGCTCCGTAGTAGTTGAACAGCTTGTAATCTGTGCCGATCTTAGCATTTACTTTATCCATGTACTCCTGTACGATTGCCGGAAGAGCATCGTAGTACGGGTTACATGCCTCTCTTGCCTGGAAGAAGATATCCGGGTTCTGAGCGGAACCTCTCTGTACCGGATGGTTCGGGTTCAGAGCGTTCTTACGGAATGCATCAATGGCGTCCATATCAGCCATTTCTTTTAAATCTTCGTAATCCCATGTCTCGATCTTCTGGATCTCGTGGGAAGTACGGAAACCGTCGAAGAAGTTGATGAACGGAACTTTACCCTTTAATGCTGCAAGGTGTGCAACCGGTGTTAAATCCATAACTTCCTGTACGCTGGATTCGCAGAGCATTGCGCATCCGGTCTGACGACAGGCATAAACGTCGGAGTGATCACCGAAAATATTTAATGCGTGAGTTGCTACGCAACGAGCGGATACGTTGAATACGCCCGGAAGCTGCTCACCAGCAATCTTATAGAGATCCGGGATCATAAGAAGAAGACCCTGAGAAGCTGTATAAGTTGTTGTTAACGCACCTGCTGCAAGGGAGCCATGTACGGCACCGGCAGCACCTGCCTCGGACTGCATCTCGGTAATCTGTACCGGCTGTCCGAACATGTTTGTTCTTCCATCGGTTGCCCATTCATCGGTAGCTTCCGCCATCGGAGAAGAAGGGGTAATCGGGTAGATGGCTGCTACATCCGTAAATGCATAAGAAGCATGAGCGGCTGCATGGTTACCATCCATGGTTTTCATTTTTCTTGCCATAGTTGATTTCCTCCTATAAAGTGTATAAATATGTAAATATTTATTTAACTTGCTTGTGCCCTGCATACACAGAACATCTATAGATTATTATAGCAATTTTTCCCTAAAATGCAAACCAAAAACGCCGGAATCATGTACCAAATCATAAACAATATTAAAATTTTTGTCTCTTCTTTTCACAATATGGAACGCTATCCGTATTGTGAGATTGTTCAGAGGTTAGTTCGAACGAACTCTTGATTTTTTTATCACTCTTCCGTTTTCGGTATCATTTCTTTTAAATAAAAAGCGGTGAAGCAGGAATCGTATTTGATTCCCCTTCACCGCTTTTTTTAATAAAGTCGGATTCTCCTATTGCCCGTTCGGTTCGATCAATCCCAGGTTGGATGGTGACTGATTTGTCTCCGCAGGAGCTGTCGCTGTGGTCTCGTCCACAAATCCCGGACCGTAATTCTCACCTGCGGGCGGAGCCGCTGTCGTCGCTGCCTCCGTTGCCGCCGCGGTTGTCTCCGCAGCTGTTGTCTCCGCAGGAGACGGTGCTGTCGTCTCTCCTGCTGCCCCGGAAGACACCGCCGTCTCGGAGGCTGTCTCCGTTGCAGCTACCGTTCCGGATGTGTTTCGCTTGATCGTAGCCGCCTTTCCGGTATAGGTGCTGTTGTGGAAGAGCACATCGCTTACCACCTGTCCGTTCTTTTTCGTAATCAGGTTCGTCTGCCATCTGCTGCCAGGAGTTGCCGCCTTCGCAACGACCTCAACGCCCGGTTCCAGTGTCGGATCCTCAACATAGGTCGGCGCCGGCGGATCCAGCTCCTTGATCTTTTCAGAATGCATGGAGACCGTCACACCATCCTCAAGAATCGGATTTCCGTAGATGGACACCGTCAGAGTCTGGTTTGAATAGGCTGCCTTGATCCCGACTGCTGTCTTCGAGTTATTGACAAACCTCAGGTCAGGACCGGCGTAGCCATCATAGCTTACCATGGCATCCTCGCCCGGAGTCACATAGGACGGCTCATAGGTGTGGGCATGCCGCTCGGTTGTCTTAAGTCCCGCGAATACGACCGCGTTATAAAGTGTTGAAGATACCTGGCAGACACCGCCGCCCGGCTCCTGCACTACGACACCGTTCGAATAAGCGCCCGCCGGCTTGTAGCCTTTTTCCGTTGTACGGTTTCCTGTCATCTTATTAAAGGAAAATTCTTCGCCGGGCTTAATGATCGTTCCGTTGATCGCCGCGCAAGCAAGACGAATATTTTCGTTTCGGTCTTTGTTGGTGGTTGTCTTTGTCGTGTAGGTTCCGATACGCTTGAAGTTCTCTCTCGCCTGAGCCTCGGTGATCTCCGGCTGGACCTCATTTGCGGTGGCCGTGATGGTCTTCGAATACTCTCCTGCTTTCATAGCGGCGATGATATCAGATGTAAGCTTCTCCTGATCGATCTTCTTTCCGGTCTGGGCACCGGCAAACGTAAATTTGTCAGATGCTTTATCATAGGAAGCGATGGATCCGTTCTTCGGCTCCACATCCCATTTTGCCGCCAGGGCTTTTACTTCCGCCCAAACCGCGTCATCGAGGCCTTCTGCCTCTACCGTATAGTCGCCGGATTCCTTCTTTGCCAGCGCCTCATCGATCACGGCATCCACATTCGCCTCCATAAGGTTCGGAAGGTCTTCCGTATGATCTTCAAAGCTTACCTTCATCCCCCAGCCCATATCCGCCAGAACCTTTTTCATCGCCTCAGACTTTGTAAGGCCGTGGATCTGGACTCCGTTGACGGTGATCTCCGCCTCAATCTCGGTCTCAGGTTCTGTAGTCTCCTCGATCGACTCCGTATCCGCAGCGGCATCCCCGCCGGATCTCGCGCAGCTCTGAAATCCCACTGCCGCACAGATCAGCAGGATCACCACACCGATCGCGATCAGTACGATCTTTGCCATATCCGGTCCCTGACGTCTTCCTCGCCGTCTTCCGGAACCTCCCCGTCTGGATCCGGCTCCCCGGTTCCTCGCATTCTGGACCGCCATGATCCGGTCCGCGCTCGTAGACTGGCGGGATCGTCTTCCGCCCGCTCTGCTGTTTCTGTATCTGTCACTCATTTCTTCTCACCTTTTATCTTAAACCTTGATGTTCACCGGACGTTGATCGGCTCACGCGTTTCTCTCATGCGCCTGCCTTTTTGGGCAGCCGGAACATCCCTCTTCTTTTTCCTCTCCTCTGCACCGCCAGCCTGAAATCTTAAGGGTGCAGATATGTAGGTAATAGTATAGCATAATTTATGGAAAATGGAATAACAGAAATCTTAAATTTTATTCACAAATTTGTCTCAAATATGTTAAACTGGGTAACAGTTGGAAATTATTTCGGAAAGGATATTTATTATATGAAATTAATCGATCTTCACATACACTCGACCGCCTCCGACGGTTCCCTGACTCCCACCGAGGTGGTAAACCGTGCGGACAGCCTCGGCCTCACCGCCATGGCTCTCACGGACCATGACACCGTTTCCGGGATCGACGAAGCCCTTGAGGCTGCGAAGGATCTCGAGATGGAGGTCATCCCCGGAATCGAGGTCTCCTGCATCTACAAAGAAAAAGAGATCCATATTCTGGGTCTCTACATCGATCATAAGAATCCGGAGCTTCTTTCCTTTTTAAAGGAAGCTTATCAGAAACGCTATGACCGCAATATGGAAATGCTGGCTGCCTTCAATAAGGATGGATTTGAGATCACCGTGGAAGATCTCCACTGTGGGAATCCGAATACCGTGATCACCCGCGCCCACTTTGCAAGAGCACTTTTAAAGCACGGGTATGTGTCCTCTGTTGATCAGGCGTTCCGGAAATACTTAAACCCGGACCGCCCGTACTACCGCTCCAGAGAGCTCATCACGCCGGAGGAAGTCCTTAACGCTCTCCAGGCCGCAGGCGGTTTCCCGGTACTTGCCCATCCGCTCCAGTATAAGCTTGGCTGGGCAGGCACGGAAGAGCTTATCTCCATGTTAAAAGAGCAAGGTCTTTGCGGTCTCGAATGTTTTCACTCCTCCAACAATCAGGATGAGAGCGGAAAACTCCGGAAGCTTGCAAAAAAATACTCCCTTGCCCCCACAGGAGGTTCCGACTTCCATGGTGCTGCAAAGCCCGATATCGAGATCGGATCCGGACGCGGCGGGCTGCGGGTCTCGGCACTTTATCTCGACGATATCAAGCTTTCTATGTTTATGGCCGGGATCGGAAGATCTTAGACATGTAACACGTTCCGCACAGCCTGCGAGATCTTCGCCGCCAGCTTATGATCTCTCCCACCGGAGGTGATTCCGATGACCGTGTCGCCATCCTTCGCGATTCCCGGAAAATAAAAATCACACTGGTCTCGGTCCGACGCATTGTTGACCGGGATCTTTTTTTTGCGGCATTCCCGGACGACCTGTGCGTTTACCTCCGGGGTGGCGGCGGCAAGAACGAATGTGAATTTATCTGTCTCCATGGGATCTGCTGAAATTGCTTCCGGCTCTTTGATCTCATACTTTTTCCTTTTCCAGATGATCCGACAGCTCCCCGGGGGCACCTTTCTTGATTTTCCTTCCTCTTCCGCATACAAGGTCCCGACGTCCGGCTCCAGCATTTCCCGAAGCTCCTCACCCACCTCCGGTGACACAACCGTAATCTCACATCCGAACTCCAGAAGCGTCCGAATCCGTCTCGCAGCGATCTTTCCGCCGCCGACTACGAGGACATGACGCCCCTCAAGGTCCACAAACATTGGAAAATATGCCATTTTTTCCGATCCTTTCCCTGTTTTTGGTGCATTTTCGACAGTCCGTCCCGCTTCCGACCGATGTTCCCCATAAATTCCATAAAAATCCAGTTTCGATTGTTAAATTTTTATCTATTCCGTCGATTGTTTTTTCCCTACTCATCTGGTAGAATTCAAATCGTTAAAAGAAAAACAAAGTGACAAAGTAAAAGAAGAGTAACTGTGGCAGTTACAGGCAACCTTTAAGGAGGTAACAATTATGAAATTAAAAATGAGAAATATTTCCAATCTTGATACATTTTTCAAAGTCATCAACCAGTGTGACGGTGCTGTTGAGTTAAGTCTTCCGGAAGGCGGAAGCGTAAACTTAAAGTCCAAACTCAGCCAGTATTTCTCTATGGCTACCGTTTTTTCCAACGGAAACATCAAGGAGTTAAGCCTTACCACACACAACGACGAGGATTCCAAGCGGCTGATCCAGTACATGGTTCAGGGCTGCTGATCCATTTAAGCCATAACAAACCCTTTACCGGCCAGATTGGAGATCAGTTCTTCCTTCTTTGCGAAGAAGGTTCCCTGTGCCATCTGGCTGCTTCCCCCGCCTCTCCCGGAGAGTTCCCCATTTAATTCCTTCGAGAGAGCGCGCATGTCCTCGCTCTGGCTCCCCAGAACATAAGAGAATCCCCCATTCACACTTTCTGACAG
>CAKRNI010000164.1 GCA_934370915.1 uncultured Lachnospiraceae bacterium | reverse complement strand
ATCATGGAATCGCGTTACGCGGTGGAGCGCCGTGATCGGACGATCCACGAGCGGATGCGGGAGTATTTATATACGTTGAAGCATATGGATGAATTTGAGACCTCGATCCTGCCGGTGGGCGACGGGGTCGCGCTCAGTGTAAAGAAAGGAACCGTTAAGGGAAAGGATCAATGATGAGAAAAACAGAACTTCTGATTCCGGCAGGAAGCCTTGATGTTTTAAAGACAGCCGTTATCTACGGGGCTGACGCCGTATATCTCGGTGGTGAGGCATTCGGACTCCGCGCCAAAGCAAAGAACTTTACGAACGAAGAGATCATGGAGGGAATCCGATTTGCCCATGATCACGGTGTAAAAGTCTATATTACAGCGAACATTCTCGCGCACAACGATGATCTCGCAGGTGTGGAGGAATATTTTGAAGAATTAAAGACGATCCGACCGGACGCGCTGATCATTTCTGATCCGGGCGTTTTTGCCATTGCAAAACGTGTACTTCCGGAGATGGAGCTCCACATCAGCACGCAGGCGAATAATACGAACTATGGAACTTATCTTTTCTGGCATCAGCTCGGCGCGAAGCGTGTTGTTTCTGCCAGAGAGTTATCTTTAAAGGAAATCCGGGAGATCCGTGAGCATATCCCGGAGGACATGGAGATCGAGAGCTTTATCCACGGCGCGATGTGCATCTCCTACTCCGGCAGATGTCTGCTCAGCAACTTCTTTACCGGCCGTGACGCGAATCAGGGAGCCTGCACCCATCCGTGCCGTTGGAAATACTCCGTTGTCGAGGAGACGAGACCGGGCGAGTACATGCCGGTATATGAGAATGAGCGCGGAACTTATATTTTCAATTCCAAGGATCTCTGCATGATCGAGCATGTGCCGGAGATGATCGACGCGGGAATCGACAGTTTTAAGATCGAGGGACGCATGAAGACGGCACTCTATGTGGCAACGGTTGCGAGAACCTACCGCAAAGCCATCGATGATTATCTGGAGAGCCCGGAAAAATACAGGGCGAATATGGAGTGGTATAAGGAAGAGATCGGAAAATGCACGTACCGTGAGTTTACGACCGGTTTTTACTTCGGAAAGCCGACCTCTGAGACCCAGATCTACGACAGCAACACTTATGTAAAGAACTATATCTATCTCGGAACCGTGGAGGAGCGTGACGGGAGAGGATTCGCGAAGATCGAACAGAAGAATAAATTTTCCGTCGGCGAGACCATTGAGATCATGAAACCGGATGGAAGAAATATTTCCGCCCTCGTCCGCGGCATCTACACCGAGGAAGGCGAGAGCCAGGAGAGCGCCCCGCATCCGAAGCAGATCCTCTATATCGATCTGGATGGGGAAGCGGAGCAGTACGATATTCTCCGTAAGAAGGAAACAGAGTAACCGCTGATATTCGGGGAGAGAATATTTCCGGACGGAAATGAACTGCGAAGAACAGGGGAAAAGACTGGAAAGGAGGCATAATCGTGACAATTGTTTTTGGCATCTTTGGAGTATTATGTCTCGTTTATTACGGCGTGATCGTGATCTACTCCGGTGCCGGAACTTCGTTTTCGGCGATCTGGATCGTTCTGGCGCTGGGATTTTTTGCAGCAGCGGCGGTGATGAAGTTTTATCCGAGATTTCGTGACAGGGTGCCGGTTCAGCTGGAGGTGGCAGTGATCACGTTTTTCTCTGCCATCGCGTTTGTTTTCGTGGTGGTGGAGCTCATGATGGGCATCAGTTCACTTTCCTTCCAGAAAGAGAGCGTCAACTATGTGATTGTTCTCGGTGCCCAGGTGCGGGGAAATACCATCAGCCGCACGCTGGAACGGCGTCTGGACAAGGCAGTGGAGTACGCGGCCTACCACCCGAATACGGTGTTCGTGCTTTCTGGCGGACAGGGCGATGACGAGGATGTGACGGAGGCATCTGCCATGTACCGCTATATGAAAAACCGCGGGGTGCCGGACTATCAGCTTCTTAAGGAGGAGGAGTCCCGCAGCACGTATGAAAATATGGTATACAGTAAAATGCTGATCACAGAGCGTGAGCGGATCCGCCGCGCGACACTCCGTGCAGCTATGGCGGAATACGGATATCTTCTTCCGCCGGATGAGGAGATCACGATCCGCGTGGGCATCCTCACCAGCAATTTCCACGAACTCCGCGCAAAAGGGATCGCACGGCACGTGGGGATCTCGAATGTAAGCGGCATTTCCGCAACGTCGGATCCGGTGCTTTTTGTGCATTTTTGCGTGAGAGAATGTTTCGCGATATTAAAAGATAAATTTGTGGGTAATATGTAAACAAGGGGATCAAGGTCAGGAATCCGACGCAAGCTTGCTTGCGGGAGAGGGTATGACTTTGAGACCCGCCAAAAACATGAGTAAGCAGCCATTTTTTCGCAGAAAAAATGAGCGGATTACGAATGCTTTTGAGGGTGCTATGTGCCGGTGGCACATGATCAGCACCGATCGGAGCGGAGCGCAGACGTGGGAGCACGAAGTGCGGAGCAATCCGGTTTACTTCGTTTTACTTCAGTTTACAATACCCACGGAGCAACAATAACAGAAAGGATATTCAGATATGGAGAGCCAGATCGAATCAGTCAAAGCCCTTGACGCGTATCGTCTCAGGCAGGTAAAGCATATCCCGGAACTGAATTCCGACGGTATGATCTTAGAGCATAAAAAAACAGGTGCAAATATTTTCCTCATGAGCAACGAGGACAACAACAAAGTATTCTGTATCGGATTCCGGACGCCGCCGTCAGACAGCACCGGCGTTCCGCACATCATCGAGCATACCGTGCTCTGCGGATCTGATAAATTCCCGGTGAAGGACCCGTTTGTGGAACTCGTTAAAGGCTCCTTAAACACCTTCTTAAACGCTATGACTTACCCGGATAAGACGGTTTATCCGATTGCAAGCTGCAACGAGACCGATTTCCAGAACCTTATGGACGTATACATGGACGCGGTCTTCCATCCGAATATCGGAAAAGAGAAAAAGATCTTCATGCAGGAGGGCTGGCACTACGAGCTTGAGAGCCCGGAAGATGAGATCACCTACAACGGTGTTGTATACAACGAGATGAAGGGCGTTTTCTCCTCCCCGGAGAGCGTTCTGGACAGCTATATCCATACAGCGATGTTCCCGGATACCTGCTACGGTGTGGAATCCGGAGGAGACCCGGAGGAGATCGTAAAGCTTACCTACGAGGATTATCTCGCATTCTACCGGAAATACTATCATCCGTCCAACAGCTATATCTATCTTTACGGCGATATGGATATGGCAGAAAAATTAAAGTGGCTGGATGAGGAATACCTCGGAGCATACGATAGAAAGGAGATCGACTCCGAAATCCGGCTTCAGAAAAAGTTCAGGGAACCGATCGAGCGGGAGATCTTCTATTCCGTTTCCGAGTCCGAGAGCCTTGACCATGCAACGTATCTTTCCATCAATACCCAGGCCGGAAATGAACTTTCCCCGAAGGAATATGTGGCATTCCAGATCCTGGAGTATGTGCTTTTAGACGCCCCGGGTGCGCCGCTTAAAAAAGCGCTTCTGGATGCAGGGATCGGCGACGATATCATGGGCGGCTACGAGTACGGGATCTTACAGCCTTACTTCTCCGTGATTGCGAAGAATGCGGAGAGAGAGCAGAAGGATGAATTTGTAAAGGTCGTAAAGTCCACATTAAAGAGACTCGCGGACGGCGGTATCGATGAGAAGAGCCTGAAAGCGGGGATCAACAACTACGAATTCCAGTACCGCGAGGCGGACTACGGTTCAGCGCCGAAGGGACTCATGTACGGTCTTCAGTGTCTGGACAGCTGGCTTTACGGCGGTGATCCGATGATGCACTTAGAGTATGAGGATACCTTTGCGGCATTAAAGGAAGGCGCGGACAACGGATATTTTGAGGGACTGATCAAAACGTACCTCCTTGACAACCCGTATGAGGCTGTTGTGATCGCAAGTCCGAAGAAAAACCTCACAGCACGGATCGAAGAACAGACAGCGAAAAAATTAAAAGAATATAAGGACAGTCTCTCCGAAGCGGAGATCGAGGCACTGGTGCGCCAGACAAAGGAATTAAAGGAATATCAGGATACCCCGTCGCCGAAGGAGGATCTGGAAAAGATCCCGATGCTCACGAGAGATGAGATCGGAAGAGAACCGGCGAAGCTGATCTTTGAGGAGAGTAAGATGGACGGCATCACGGTGGTACGCCACAACATGTTTACATCAGGAATCGGTTACCTGAAAGTTCTCTTCAATACAAACCGTGTCCCGATGGAAGACCTGCCGTATCTTGGACTCTTAAAATCTGTCCTCGGATATGTGGATACGAAAAACTACAGCTACAGTGATTTGAGCAGCGAGATCTTTTTAAACAGCGGCGGAGTTTCCTTCTCTGTGACCTCCTATCCGGATCTCACAAAAGCCGGAAGCTTTACAGGGGTCTTCGTTTGCAGCGCGCGGGTACTTTATGAGAAACTTGATTTTGGATTTGAGATTCTCGAGGAGATCATCAACCGCTCTGTTTTAGATGATGAAAAGCGGTTAAATGAGATCTTAAGTGAAGGAAAGTCCAAGTCCCAGATGAAGCTCATGGGATCCGGACACACGGCTGCAGTCGCGAGAGCAACCTCCTACTTCTCCGACACGTCCTATTACAACGATATGACGGGCGGGATCGGGTATTTCAAGTTCTTAGAGGACTGCGCGAAGAACTTTGACGCAAAGAAGAGCGGGATCATCGCTGGCCTGAAGCGTGTGATGGAAGCTTTGTTTACAAGAGAGAACATGACGGTCAGTTACACGGCGGATGATGAAGGATTCTCCTGTCTTGAGGGGGCTATGAAAAAGCTTTCCGGGAAACTTCCGGCGGGAAGCGGAAAGATCTATCCGTTTGCGGCTCCGAAGGAGAATTTAAACGAGGGCTTTACTTCCTCCTCAAAGGTCAACTATGTGGCGCACTGCGGAACCTTCGCGGGGAGCGGATATTCCTACACCGGCGCGCTGCGGATCTTAAAGGTGATGTTAAGCTATGATTATCTCTGGATCAATATCCGCGTGAAGGGCGGAGCTTACGGCTGCATGAGCGGGATCGGCCGTTCCGGCGAGGGATATTTTGTTTCCTACCGTGATCCGGAGGTGAAGAAGAGTGACGATATCTACCTCGGGATCCCGGATTATCTGGAGAACTTTGAGGCAGATGAGCGCACTATGACAAAATATGTCATCGGAACCATCAGCGATATCGATACACCGCTGACACCGTCCTTACAGGGAAGCCGCGGACTCTCCGCCTGGTATTCCGGAGTGACGGATGAGATGTTAAAGAAAGAGCGCGAGGAGATCTTAAACGCGACTGTGGAAGATATCCGTGCCCTTGCACCGATCACAAAAGCAGTCCTGGAGACGGGTGCCGTGTGCGTGATCGGAAATGAGGATAAGATCAAGGCAGACAGCGGGCTGTTTAAAGAGATCAAGCCGCTGTTTGCATAATACCAAGGGAAAAAAGGCCGGAACTTCGACGCAGGCTTGCCTGCAGGAGAAGTTTTGACCTTTTGGCCCGCCAAAAGCATGAGTAAGCAGCCATTTTCGAAGAAAAATGAGCGAATTACGAATGCTTTTGAAGGTGCTATGTGCCGGTGGCACATGCCCAGCACCGACCGGAGCGGAGCAATCTGGTATGGAAATGATACATAGAAAAGAAGAACAAGGAGACTTCATGAAAAAAGGATATAAATCAGGTTTTGTGACCCTGATCGGCCGCCCGAATGTTGGAAAATCCACG
>CAKRNI010000163.1 GCA_934370915.1 uncultured Lachnospiraceae bacterium | reverse complement strand
TATTCGATGTTGGTGATCACGGAGAAAAATACGCAGAATAAAAAAATACATGCAGAAATGATCGCGGTCGACGCAAGGGAAAACCAGATATTTCTGCATATATTTACCAGTCCCTGCTTCATGCAGAACCAGAATGTGCTAATCCTCATAACGGTACCCACTTTCCTCCTCATCACGGATCACCATTCCGCGGTCGATCGTGATGACGCGTTTCTTCATCATGTCCACGATCTCATGGCTGTGTGTGACAACGATCACCGTTGTACCGCGCCGGTTGATCTTCTCCAGAAGTCCCATGATCTCCATCGCATTGTGGGGATCCAGATTTCCTGTGGGCTCATCGGCAAGCAGGATCTCCGGCCGGTTGATCAGCGCTCTCGCAATGGCCACTCGCTGCTGTTCTCCACCTGAGAGCTGATGCGGGAAGAATTTGTATTTGGAAGAAAGACCTACCATTTTTAACATCTGTGGAACAGATTCCCGGATCGTCCGGCCGGACTCCCCGATCACCCGCTGGGCAAATGCCACATTCTCGTACACCGTCTTATCCTTCAAAAGACGGAAATCCTGAAATACGACGCCAAGACGGCGGCGGTACTTCGGAACGTATCTTCTCGGCATCTTCCCAAGATTCATGTCATTAACGACAACACGGCCGGAGGTCGGCTCCACTTCTTTCAAGAGGATCTTGATCAGCGTAGATTTTCCGGAACCGCTCCGGCCGGTTATGAAGACAAATTCCCCGTCATCAATGGTGATGTTCACATCCCGCAGGGCTTTCGTACCCCTGTCATAGGTCTTTGTCAGTTTTGAAATTTCTATCATAATTTAGTAGTCCAGATTCTCCATGTACTTCATGTACTTTACAACCATCAAAGCGATCTTGAAGGTGATCGCATCCTCAAATACGCGCAGATCCAGACCGGTGCTCTTCTGGAGCTTATCCAGACGGTAGACAAGCGTATTTCTGTGGATGTAAAGCTGTCTTGATGTCTCGGAGACATTCAGGCTGTTCTCAAAGAACTTGTTGATCGTTGTGAGTGTTTCCTCGTCGAACTCATCCGGGTTCTTTCCATCAAAAATTTCTTTGATAAACATCCGGCAGAGCGGAAGCGGAAGCTGATAGATCAGGCGGCCAATACCGAGGTTGGAGTACGCTACAACGTTCTTGCTGCTGTAGAAGATCTTTCCGACATCGAGAGCCATCTTTGCTTCCTTGTAGGAACGGGAAACATCCTTGATCTCGCCGACGATAGTACCGAACGCGATGCGCACTTTGGACATCGCCTCTGTGTTCAGCATATCTAAAATCGTATTTGCTGTCTTCTCGAGATCCTCGTAAGTCTCACCCGGTTTCACCTCGCGGACAAGAATGATATTTTTCTCGTCCACCGCAGTGATAAAATCCTTTGTCTTGGTGGAGAACAGGCTGCGCATGGTCTCCAGAGCATTCGTATCTTTCTCGTTCTTTGTCTCAATGAGGAATACGACACGCTTTACATTTGTCTCGATATGAAGCTTCTTCGCCCGGTTGTAGATATCAACGAGCAGAAGATTATCAAGAAGCAGGTTCTTGATAAAATTATCTTTATCGAATCTCTCTTTGTAGGCTACCAGAAGATTCTGGATCTGGAACGCTGCCAGTTTGCCTACCATATACACGTCATCACTGCCGCCCTTCGCAAGCAGGATATACTCAAGCTGATGTTCGTCAAACACTTTAAAGAACTGATAGCCGGAAATCACCTGGCTGTCTGCCGGAGAATCCACAAACGCAAGTATGGAGCTTTCATACTCTTCCGCATGCTCGAATGTGGAAGCCAGGACCTTTCCCTCCACATCACAGACGCACAGGTCAATTCTCGTAATTTCTTTCAGTCCTTCGATATTCGACTGTAAAATCTGATTTGAAATCATAGCGCCCTCTCCTTTTCACAGTATGGACATATCCACATTTATTCTAATGCAAAATCACAAAAAAGAAAAGATTTTTTTTGTATTTTTTACTAAAACGCAGGCAAAAAAACAGACCGGATCCCTGATTCAGGACCGGTCCACCTGTTTTTTTGGTTATTCTGTGATAATTTTTTCTGTTTCTTTGTCGAAAAGGTACACATCTTCTCCGGAAACATGAAAGGACATCTTCTTTCCGGAAAGCTTCTCGCCGCCTTCCGCTTTCGCCAGAAATTCGCCATCGCCGACGCCAAAGCGGATATAGGGTGTCCCATCGATCTCCTCGCTTCCGAGAATATCACCTGTGATCTCACGATTCTCCCCGTTCTTTGCCGGAACAACCTTCTCCGGGCGGATGCCGACGAATACTTCTTTTCCTGCATACTCCCTGTCTTTTAAGAGTTTTCCCTTTTCCTTCGGAAGATCGATCATTCCCGATGCGAACTTTAAGACGATCCTTTCTCCCTCTTCCATTACCTTGGCAATGGAGATGTTCATTCTCGGTGTTCCAAAGAATCCCGCCACAAACAGGCTCTCCGGGTGGTCATAGATATTCTGTGCGGAATCTTCCTGACAGATTTCGCCTTCGTTCATGACGATCATTCTCGTTCCCAGAGCCATGGCGGTCTTCTGGTTATCCGTCGCGTAGATCACGGTGATTCCAAGCTCACGGTTAATGTTCGCAAACTCTTTTCTCATCAGTTCCTGAACAGCCGGGTCTGCTTCCGCGATTGTGCGGTCCAAAAGCAGGATTCCCGGGCGGCGCATCAGGGCGCGTCCGAGAAGGACACGGTATGTATCAGCCGCGGAGAGTTCTTCCGGCATTTTTTCAAGGATTCCCCCAATATTCAGGATTCCTGTGATCTCTCTGACTCTTCCCTCGATCTCAGCCGGCGTCAGCTTCGCCATCCGCAGAGCAAATGTGAGGTTGTCCTCCACACTCATTCCCGGATAGAGTACACTGTTTTTAAAAAGCATTGCGACGTTTCTCTCTTTCGGATCCGCGTCTGTCATATCTGTTCCATCGATTATCAGACTTCCGGATGTAATCTCCTCGAGTCCGCCGATCATCCGAAGCAGCGTTGATTTTCCGCATGCTGTCGGTCCCACCAGGATCAGAAATTCCCTGTCCTTCACTTCCAGATTAAAATCCCGGATCGCCTGCTGGTCACCCGGAAACGTCTTGTTGATATTTTTTAACACTAAACCGGACATTGATCTCCTCCTGCTCTATATACTGTATGGTTATCTGTAAAAATGCAGACTTAACCTATTTTTATATCTTTGATATTCATCATACACAAACAGAACACGTTTTTCCATATGGTTATTCCACAAAAAAAATTCGTTTTTTCCATGCATATTCCATATAGCAGATTTAAACTTTTGACAAATATACCCTTTTTTCATAAAAACATGCAGGAAGATAGTTAAATCATTATCAAAATTGCCAAAAACGGCGGCTGTCATTTCCAGACAGCCGCCGCTCAAAGTTTTAGTCCTTATAAATTTTTACTTTACAGCAATCGCTTCCATCTCAAGAAGAACATCCTTCGGAAGTCTTGCAACTTCTACGCAGGAACGTGCCGGGCAGTCTTTTGCGAAATACTTCGCATAAATACCATTGATCGTTGCGAAATCGTCCATGTTCTTGATGAATACGCATGTCTTTACGACCTGATCGATGGATGTTCCTGCTGCCTCAAGAAGATTCTTCATGTTCTTCATAACCTGCTCTGCCTGAGCTTCGATTCCCGCCGGGATCTCACCTGTCTCCGGGTTTACCGGAATCTGTCCAGATGCGAATACGAAGCCGTTTGCCTCGATTGCCTGGGAGTACGGTCCGATTGCCGCCGGTGCTTTTGTTGTGCTGATTACTTTCTTCATGTGATTGTCCTCCATTTTTCTTATTTATCGATTTTTCGGATACTTTTCTCCGTGATCTCGATCTTTCCTTCCTTTAACAGATGACCTACCGCACGCTTAAATGCGTTTTTGCTGAGTTTAAACTCTCTCGCAATGACTTCCGGTGCTGCCTTGTCATTAAAAGGCAGTACTCCGTCGAACTCCTCGATGACCTTCATGACAAGATCGGAGTCGGAAAAGATCTGGCTGCCGGCCTTATCGCGGGTCGTGAGGTCAAGCTTTCCATCTCCGCGGACTCTCGTCACGCGGACACGGACCTCATCGCCTACCCGGTATCCGGAAAACAGTTCCTTTTTCGGGATCAGCCCGTGATAGATGCCATCCACGGCAACAAAGGCGCCGAGATCCGGATTGATCTCAAATACAAAGCCATCCGCCTCGTCACCGGTATGGTACGGGGAATCGCTTCTTAAGTACTGATATGCTTTCATGGTTGCCGCGAGACGCTTGCTCTTATCCACATAGAGCGCGATCAGGCACTTTTCTCCTTTCCGCACCTGATGGGTCTGTTCTTTAAACGGAAGCAGAAGATCCTTTTCCAGTCCCATATCAAGAAAGGCGCCGATTTTGGAAACTTCCTTTACCTCAAGGACAGCCGTCTCTCCCAGAGTCACCTTCGGTCTGGAGGTTGTGGCGATCAGGCGGTCCTCAGAGTCCTTGTAGAGGAATACCTCCAGTTCATCTCCGATTTTTGTTCCCTCCGGCACCTGCTTTTTCGGGAGAAGAACACCCTGGGCATCCGCCTTGTCCCCGTCAGACAGGTAAATTCCAAAGTCTTTCTCCTTGATTACCTTCAGTTTCTGAATTTTTCCGATTTCCATCATGTCTTTCGTCCTCCCGCAGCCGATTTTCCCAGTCGCTGCGTCCTCTCTTTTAATTTTCTGCTGCTCTTACAGCTATACCTGCCTATAACCTTTTTAGCATTCCGTCCGCAGAATCTGCGGTTGGCAGATTCTTACAGGCTCCATTGAATTACTGTTCTTTCTCTTTTAACTCGACATTTGCGAACACATCACCGTCGGAATTGCAAAGTGATACGAGATACGACCTTCCCTCTCTTGTGCTTTTAATGATCATCTCATCCCCAAGCACAGCCGCTTTCCGGTACTCCGCCCGGATCTCTCCGATCTCCGTGCCCGCAGGAACAAGCTCTCGCGCAATATCCACATACTGGGCATTATTTACATGGAGATTTGTGTCCAGGAGATGTTTCATGACCACCAGGCGGCCCGTCTCCTCCATCTCCTTCGGCACAGCGATCTTTCTTCCCGCATCTTTCATCTCGATCTTCGGGCTGAATTCTCCGTAAGGAGCCGTATCGGATTCCATGATCCGCATGGGACGTCCCGTCTCTGTATTCATCAGAAACCAGTAGGAATTTGCTTTCACAAGATATCCGCCATTTTCATCAAGGATCGCAAAATTTCTCAGCGCATAAAGTCCCTTCACCGCATATGGCCATGTCACTACCTTGATCCGTTCTCCAAGTACCGGACGTCGTTCGATCACGATCTGCCAGGAGGACAAAAGCCACGCTTTCTTCTCCTGACCCAGATAACTGATCCCGACTCCCGCATCCTCCGACTGCATCGTCGAGCAGTCCTGCATATAATTCATAATTCCGGTCAGGGACAGCTTCGCGTCAATATCCGTCTCGCTGTACCGGACCCGGCTGTTTAATTCGTACATAATCTAACCTCATTGTTTCAACTTTCCCGCGTGCTTTTACATTAACACAAATACCTGCCAAGCGCAAGAAAAAAGACCATTAAGCCTTGCATTCACAAAGATTAACAGCCTTTCGTTAGCTGGGCTACAAGGATTCGAACCTTGAAAATGACGGAGTCAGAGTCCGTTGCCTTACCATTTGGCGATAGCCCAATAATATGTGTCTGAAACACCTGAACAGTATTTAGTTTTTAAACTGGGCTACAAGGATTCGAACCTTGAAAATGACGGAGTCAGAGTCCGTTGCCTTACCATTTGGCGATAGCCCAATGCATCAACAGGTTGTATTATA
>CAKRNI010000162.1 GCA_934370915.1 uncultured Lachnospiraceae bacterium | reverse complement strand
CCCGAGTGGCCAAAGGGGACAGACTGTAAATCTGCTGCAACTTGCTTCGGTGGTTCGAATCCACCTCCGCCCATTAAATAGGTATTGATTTTTCGATATTTATTGTGTATAATTAAAAAGCATCGTCGCGGGGTGGAGCAGTCTGGAAGCTCGTCGGGCTCATAACCCGAAGGTCGTAGGTTCAAATCCTGCCCCCGCAATTATGCCCAGATAGCTCAGTTGGTAGAGCAGAGGACTGAAAATCCTCGTGTCGCTGGTTCGATTCCAGCTTTGGGCATTACAACTTCATAGTTGTATGGGATATTAGCTCAGTCGGTAGAGCACTTGACTTTTAATCAAGTTGTCCGGGGTTCGAATCCCCGATGTCTCATTACTTGCAAAGCAGCGCAAACTCTTAATTTTATTGAGTTTGCGCTGCTTTTGTATGTATATGAAAGTAACTGAAAGTAGGAAAAAGTAACCGAAAGTAAATGTTCCAAAAGTGTCCCAGAGGGCTGTTTTTAAACCATAATGTCCCAGAAATGTCCCAGATTTTATGGCTTATCCAAGTGAAAATAATGAAGCTCACATTAGAACATGGCATCTAATGTGAGCTTATGTATGGGATTAATTTGACTTTGTCGGAATGAACTGTGCGATGCGGCCGGCGAAGTCGGCGATATTCTGGGTCTGGAGGATGACGCGGCCGGGGCCGGTGAGTTTTGTGAGGAAGAGGCCTTCGCCGCCGAAGAAGATGTTTCCGAGGCCTTTGATCGTCTCAACTTCATAGCCGACAGTCTTTTCGAAGGCGACTACGTTGCCGGTATCGACTTTGAGGACTTCCCCCGGGGCCAGCTGCTTTTCTACGGCATCGCCATCGATCTCTAAGAAGACCATGCCGGATCCGGAGATATTTTCAAGGATAAATCCCTCGCCGCCGAAGAGACCGGATGAGAACTTCTTTGTGAAGGTCACATCGAGATTTACGGAATCCTGGGCGCAGAGGAACGCGCCTTTCTGACAGATCAGGCCGCCGTTTTCTGCAGCGTTAACAGGAAGGATCTGACCGGGAACCGTAGAGGCAAAAGCGATCGTGGCATCGGGGCGCTCCGCGCGGTAGGTTGCCATGAACATGGATTCACCGGCAAACATGCGGCCGAGACCTTTCATGAAACCGCCTCTGGTGTTGGTGGACATGGAGATTCCGTCTGTCATCCAGGACATGCCGCCAGACTGGGTGTACATGGTTTCACCAGGGGAGTCAAATTTGATTTCGACTGCCGGGATCGTTGTGCCGATAATTCTGTATTTCATAGACAACCTCACTTTCTGAAGAAAGAATAAAATAGTAACAGGTTTATTAGTTTGCGAGCTTATTGAGTCACCCTTAAAAGATGTAAAATAAAAAATTGGGTGCTGTAAAATTTAGCAATCATAAAGGGCGATCAATTATTTAGTTTTATTGTAGCATGGTCAGAAATGAAATACTATAAATCGTTGTTTAAGGTTTTCTTACAGATAGCGGTGTCCGCTTGTGTGGGAAAAAAGTGGATGATAAAATATAAATAGATAGAGAAAATGTATGGATGATGCAAAAAAGCGGCATGAAACATGGATATAGTGGTAAGTGATGGAATAAATGCAGTTATAGAGCTTTGGAAGGTGATTGGATGAGAAATAGAAAATTCTGGATGGGAATGATCGCGGCGGGAGTGAGCATATGTTTATTTGGATGTTCGGCGGCGTTTGTGCCTGTGGATAATGGCACTGAATCGCAGACGGACAGTGGAAAAACAGAGACTGCGGAGACCGGGACTGTGGATAATTCGGAAAAAGAACCGGTGTATCATCCGCTTTCTGAGACGGAACGGCTGGCAATCCGGGATGAACTGGAAACATTTGATTCCGACCACAAGTATTCCGATATGGACCAGGAGAAGGCGGCTGCATGCGGCGGTGAAATCCGGGATGATTATGAGTTTCTTGGACGGGAGACGGAAGATGGATACGGGTATGTCCTTGGATTTCGAAAGGGCAGCGATGATCCGCTCAAAGATCTCAGTATTTACAGCGTCGATGATGTGATCGAGGCAGAAAAGTGGAATGAGGATGAAAGTATTTTTGAAAGAGTATATACATTTGAAAATGTTTATGAAATGTATTATACGGAATCAAAGGATATTCTCTTTTTCGTTCCTGTTGGAATGGAGGAACCGGAAGAACTCAGGAAAGCTTTTGAGTACAGTCTCTGCGATGGCGATGAGGGAGTCAGATACCTGGAGAGTGTCAAGGAGCGCGGTGTTCAGATGTCGCCGCCGGAGGATGGCGGTTATCTGACCGTCCGCAGATTTGTGGACGCGGATGTGCTGGAGGAGTATGTTTCGCTGACAGTTGATCAGGAGAGGGGGATCATTGATTCGGAGGAGATCGTGGAGCCGGAAGTATATGGACTTGACGGGATCATGTATACGGCGAGTGCGGAGATCTACGAAGCAGAGAATCCTGATCCGGATGAGATCACGGTACCGGCGTTAAGACTTGCGGAGGAGAAATGTGAATTCCAGATGGTCGGCGCAGAGGATATGAAGGAGATCACGAGTGCGGAGCTTGAAATAATTCCGGACCAGGGCGAACCGGCGGGATATACGGATATGGAGACGGGGGATTCTTCAGACTTGGAGGTCGTGGGGATTTCTGAGACGGTGGATGATCCGGCGCTTTTAAAGAGGATGGAGGAAATTCTTGCGGAGGCGGCTCCGGGGGAAGCCGGAAAATGTCCGTATAACGGGATCCTGACGCTGACGAAAGCGGATGGGACGAAAGTGACGGTGCGGCTTGCCTCGGACGGCTGCGATTCGATGGTTTATGGCAGTTACAGCTTTTATCAGGCGGCCGGAGGCGAAGTTGCAGAGATTTGGGATATGTTTTCTGAATTAAAAGGAGAATAAAAGAGTTGAATTACAGAGAAGAAAAACAGCTGGGGATCCTGGAGCGGCTGGCGGAGTATGCGGAATCGGACGCGTATCCGTTTCATATGCCGGGACATAAAAGGCAGGAGATCCCGGATGGGGTGCCGGGGGAATTTCCGGATCCATATGGAATCGATATCACGGAGATCGACGGATTTGATAATCTGCACCATGCGGAAGGGATTCTAAAAGATGCCATGGATGAGGCGGCTGCGGTCTACGGGGCAGACCGCTCCTGGTATCTGGTGAACGGAAGTACATGCGGGATCCTGAGTGCGGTGTTTGCGGTGACGGAAAATGGCGGGAAGATATTGACTGCCAGAAACTGTCATAAGGCGGTGTACCACGCGATCTATCTGAATCGGCTGAAGGCGGAGTATCTGTATCCGGAGGAGATCGTGGAGTTTGGGATCAATGGCGGGATCCGGGCGGATGATGTGCGGGAGGCGCTTGAAAAAGATGCGATGGAGTCGGAAAGAAAACGGGCAAGTGCGGAAGAAGCGGAAAATTTTGAGAATGGGGAGAATTCTGAAGACATAAGTGACTTGGAAGGCACGCATAGAAGGAAGGGTGAAATTCAGGCGGTACTTATTACATCTCCGACTTATGAGGGTGTTGTGTCAGATATCCGGGCAATCGCGGACGCGGCTCATGAATATGGAGTCCCTCTGATCGTTGATGAGGCACATGGGGCGCATCTGGAATATGCAGACAGGTGTCACAGCTTTCCGAAATCGGCGTTGGAATGTGGGGCGGATATTGTGATCCAGAGTCTTCATAAGACGCTGCCATGTTTTACACAGACGGCGATTCTGCATGTGAAGAGCAGGATCGTGGATCAGGATAAGGTTGCGAGATATTTGGGCATGTTTCAGACGTCCAGTCCGTCGTATTTATTTATGGCGGGGATGCAGCGGTGCATCCGGTATATGGACGGCGCTGGAAGAGATGAGATGGTCCGATATGAGAAGCGGCTGGAGCGCTTTATGGAACGGATGAAAGGGCTGCGGGTGCTTGAGATTCTGACACATGAGGTATGCGAGAAGTACGAGGCTGCGGCAGGATGGGATCCGTCGAAGATCGTGGTTTCTACGATGCATGCAAAAGAGTTTCATGGGGAAGAGCTGGCGGAGGTATTGCGGAGTCAATATCATCTTGAGATGGAGATGACGGCGCCGGAGTATGTGATCGCGATGACGTCGGTGATGGATACAGATGAGGGATTTGAGAGACTGGCGGCGGCGCTTGTTGAGATAGATAGAGGGCTGATGAAAGCTAAAGAAAATGATAAAAAAGCGTTGTTAGAAATAAATGATATATTGGGGGAAGAATCAGAAAAAATAAAATTGGAGCAGGAAAGAAAAAATTCTAAAGCTCCAGGGACCTTAGAATCAAAGATTTCACGACCGATCGAGAGAATGCCTATCTGCGAGGCCATGGATGCCATTACGGGGCGTACAGCGCTTCAGGATACGGTTGGAAAGGTGTCTGCGGAGTTTGTTTATCTTTATCCGCCGGGAATTCCGATCATTGCGCCGGGGGAAGTTTTTACGGAGGAGATCGTAAGGAAGATCGAGGCGTATAAGGCAGCAGGACTTCTCGTGCAGGGGCCTGCGGATCCGGTGGCTGGCATGATTTTAACGGTTGCAGAGAGTAGTGGATTTTGATACAATGAAAAGATAGAACATAGAAAAGAAGAGCACATAAAAGATGAAAGTTTGTTCCATAAGATCTGTTTAATCGAATAAATTTTCAACAAAAATAAAGAGAATGCCTGCAGAATGTTTTTGAGAAAGATATTCGAAACAGTAAACAGAGAATCAATTGGGCTGCTATGAAAATTTTTATCGGATAAGCGTGTAAGGCTAATAGCTCTATTAGGTAAGACTATAAACACAGAAGGCTGAGAAAAGGAAATGGGCAGGATATATTATCTTCTTGGGAAGAGCGCGACAGGAAAAGATACGCTGTATAAGGAAATTTTAAAACGGCGGCCAAAGCTGCGGACGGTGACGATGTATACGACACGGCCGATTCGGGAAGGTGAGACGGACGGGGTGGAATATTTCTTTACGGACAGGGCGGAACTGGAAAGGCAGGAAGCAGCCGGAAAGGTGATCGAGGAGAGGACTTACCAGACCGTGGCAGGTCCATGGACTTACTATACGGTGGATGATGGACAGTTTGACGTTGTCGGGGACGAATCGTGTCTCATGATCGGGACGCTGGAATCTTACGAGAAGATGTGCTCATACTTTGAAGCCGGAAAGATGATACCCGTCTATATTGAGGTGCCGGATGGCGTAAGGCTCATGCGGGCGGTCAGGAGAGAGGAAGAACAGAAAAATCCGAATTACCGGGAAGTGTGCCGGAGATATCTTGCGGATGAAAAAGATTTTTCAGAGGAAAATCTGGAACGGCTGGGAATTACAAAACGATATCAGAACACGGATATCGGGATCTGTGTGGAAGAAATCCTCGGGGATTTAGATAAATAACTTTTTATGGATGCTGTTTTGTGGTAAGATAAGATGGAAATGCTGAGGGTTTGAAATGTGAGCATCTGGAACAGAAAGCAGAAGTGCTTTGAAACAACAGGATGAGGAGGGATGCAGCCATGTCAGAGGGAAAGATCACAGGATTTGAGGAAATCCTTGGGAATGAAATGGTGAAAGACCACTTTAAGAAAGCAATCGCGAATCATAAGATCTCGCATGCATATATTCTGACGGGGGAAGCCGGTATGGGGCGGAAATCCATCGCGAACGCGTTTGCGATGACACTGCTCTGTGAGAAAGGCGGAAGTGAGCCGTGTATGAGCTGCCATTCCTGCAAACAGGTCATGAGTGGAAACCACCCGGATCTCATCTATGTAACACATGAAAAGCCGGGAAGCATCGGCGTGGATGATGTGCGGGAACAGATCAATGATACGATCATGATCCGTCCGTACAGCAGCTATTATAAGATCTA
>CAKRNI010000161.1 GCA_934370915.1 uncultured Lachnospiraceae bacterium | reverse complement strand
CCGCGCGTTCATCCGATGACAAGCGTGGTCCAGGTCTCGGTCACACCGGACCTTAAGATCTGTAAGGCCTACATCAGCGTCCTTGCGGATGAGGAGCAGGCGAAGGATACGATCCGCGGCTTAAAGAGCGCGGAGGGCTTTATCAGAACCCAGCTGGCGAAGAAAGTAAATCTTCGGAACACTCCGCAGATCTTCTTTGTGCTGGATCAGTCTATCGAGTACGGTGTCCGCATGTCAAAACTCATCGATGAGGTGACAAAGGATATGCCGGAGGAAGAGGAAAACGACGGTACCGAAGGCGAAAATTAAACGAATGGAACATTCTGCGGGGGAAAACCGGCAGAATGGGACACAATGAAACCATATGGAGGAATCCGGCCGGACGCGCGCAACGCGGATTCAGCCGGATTTTTCCGTTTTTCGGATCACACGCATTAAAGGAGGCGGAACTTTTGGGAATTCTTGATGAGATGCTGGAAGGAAAGAAGACCATCGTGATCCTTGGGCATGTAAACCCGGACGGGGACTGTATCGGTTCCTGCCTGGGACTCTATAATTATCTGAAGGAAAATTATGAGGGCCTTGAGGTCTCGGTGTATCTGGAAAAAATGGGAGTGAAATTCTCTTATCTTTCCGGTTACGGGGATGTACACACAGAATACGATGATACAAGGAAATTTGACCTTTGCATCACATCGGATGCCAGTGATGTTCCCCGTCTGGGTGCCTTTGCCCCGTACCGGGAGACCGCAAAGGATACGTTCTGCATAGACCATCATATCACGAATCAGGGAATGTGCAGAGTCAATGTGATCGAGAGCTGGGCAAGCTCCGCCAGCGAGGTACTGTTCCGCCTTCTCGATAAGGAAAAAATCAGCAAAGCGGTCGCAGAGTGCTTGTACACGGGGATCGCCCATGACACGGGGATATTCAAGTACTCAAACACATCACGACAGACCATGGAGATTGCCGGTTTCTTGATGGAAACGGGCATCGACTTCCCGAAGATCATCGATGACAGCTTCTTTGCGAAGACATACGGTCAGGCAAAGCTTCACGGTCGGGCTGTGCTCGACAGTGTCCGGATTCTGGATAACCGCTGTGTATACACGGTTGTCACGACGGATGAGTTAAAGGAATATGGCTGCACGGTCAAAGCCACAGACGGGATTGTGGACCAGCTTCGGATCATTGAAGGTATCGAGATCGCGTTCCTGCTTTACCAGACGGGAAATCCGGATGAGTATAAGGTAAGCCTCAGAACGAACTCGAAGGTGGATGTAAGCCGCATCGCCCAGAGCTTCGGCGGCGGCGGACATGTGAAAGCCGCAGGCTGCACGATGACAGGAAAGCCTGAGGAGATTGTAGGGAAGATCAGCGGAAAGATCCGCGAACAGTGGGAAGAGCTTGAGTAACGAACACCGGAGGAAAGAATGTACGACGGAATTATTAACGTATATAAAGAAAAAGGATTCACCTCCCACGATGTTGTGGCGAAAATGCGAGGAATCCTGGGTCAGAGAAAGATCGGTCATACGGGGACGCTGGATCCGGAGGCGGAGGGCGTTCTTCCGGTGTGTGCCGGAAAAGGCACGAAGCTCTGTGATATGCTGACGGATCACGATAAGATATACCGGGCGGTTCTTCTTCTGGGAACTGAGACGGACACGGAGGACACTACAGGCACCGTCCTTGAGACAAAGGACACCTCCGGGCTTACGGAAAACGAGGTCCGGGATGCCGTTTGCTCCTTTATCGGAGATTATGACCAGATCCCGCCGATGTATTCAGCGCTCAAGGTCGATGGAAAGAAGCTTTACGAGCTTGCGCGGGAGGGAAAAACCGTGGAGCGGAAAGCGCGTCCGGTAAAGATCTTTGATATCCGGATCGAAAAAATGGAGCTTCCGGAGGTCACGATGACCGTGTCCTGCTCGAAGGGGACGTATATCCGTACCCTGTGCCATGATATCGGCATGAAGCTCTCTGTCGGCGGCTGCATGAAGGAACTGCTCCGGACAAAGGTGGGGCGGTTTGAGATCGCGGACAGCCTGACACTCGCGGATCTTCAGAAATTAAAGGAAGAGGACCGTCTCGCGGAGGCGGTGCTTCCGGTGGAAGAAGTATTCAAGGAGCTTTTGGAGATCCGGTCAGATACGGAAGAGATGGACAGACTTTTAAAGAACGGAAACCCGTTCCGCAGCCGTGCGGTGAAGGATGTGGAAAACGGGGATAAGTTCCGTGTTTATCATTCGGATGGAACGTTTATCGGTGTGTTTCAATACGATGCAAAAAAGCACATGTACTATCCGGAAAAGATCTTTCTGGGAGGAAACTAATATGCAGTACATCGCGGAAACCAGAGAGTTTCAGATCAAAGAGAAAACAGTTGTCAGTATCGGCAAATTTGACGGTCTTCACCGAGGCCACCAGAAGCTGATGCATGAGATGTTAAAATGGAAAGAACAGGGATTCCGAATCGCCGTGTTCACCTTTGCGACCCCTCCGGGAACGCTTGTAAAGGGAAAAATGCAGACGATGATCATGACAAATCCGGAGCGCGAGATGCTTTTGGAGAGAGCCGGCGTGGATTATCTCGTGGAATACCCGTTTGATGAGGAAGTCTGCCATATGGCTCCGGAAACCTTCGTCTCCGATATTCTTGTGGGACGCATGAATGCCGGGGTTATCGTTTCAGGACCGGACTGCCACTTTGGATACAGGGCGGCCGGTGACTGCGCGATGTTAGCGCAGCTTTCGGAGAAATATGGATACCGCTATTTTATCGTAGATAAGGAGCGGGATGAGGAAGGAAAGATCATCAGCAGCACCTATATCCGTGAGATGCTGGCGGATGGAAATATCATCAAGGCCAACGATCTTTTAGGATATTATTATTTTGTCACGGGGACAGTGCAGCATGGAAATGCCATCGGTCATAAAAAATTGTATCCGACGGCAAATCTGGTCCCTCCGGCAGTGAAGCACCTGCCGAAGTTTGGTGTTTATGTGACAAGGGTAACTGTGGATGGAAACGTCTACGGCGGCCTTACTAATGTGGGAGCGAAGCCTACGATATCCGGGGAGAACCCGGTGGGAGTGGAGACATATCTCTATGATTTCGAGGGGGATCTCTACGGAAAAGAGCTGAAGGTGGAGCTGCTTGATTTTGTGAGACCGGAGATGAAGTTCGAATCGATCGACGCGTTGAAGGCGCAGCTGGATCATGATATCAGGGAATGCCGGAGAAGGTATCTGGAATTCGCGTAACGGAAGGAAATGCGGCGCGGGTATCCGGGACATTTGATAGTTATAAGTGGAGAAGGAAGACGTGGAGTTGGAAAATAAGCCGGATGGCGGGGAAAAAGAGAAAGAAACGCTGGAACAGAAGCCAGCGATGACGTATGCGGAATTCAAGGCCCGTAAGGGGAGAAAACGGGGAAAAAACCGTGGGACCGGAATGAATAAGGACCTGGCGGTGAAGATCGCGGCTGTGTGCGGCGGCGTGGTCGTTCTCGTGGGCGCTGTTGGCGGAGGCCTTTACTGGCATGAATCCTTAAAATATCAGACATGTTTTTTACCGGGAACCATCGTTGATGGTATGGATGTGACGGGAAAGACGGCATCGGAAGTGGAAGACGCGATTGCGGAGCAGCTGAAAGGCTACACGCTGACCATCAACGGGCGCGAGGAGCTTTCCGAGTCGATCACCGGTGAGAGTGTGGGACTCTATGCGGAGTTCGATGACACACTGGAGAAGGCGGTAGCCGCCCAGAAACCGATGGACTGGGGGAAATACCGGTTTGGAAAAGCAGTGAATGAAGTGAACACAGATGCCCTGCTCCATTACAGCAGTGAAATGCTGGATGAAGCGGTGGCGGGACTTTCCTGCATGGACAGGGAAAATATGAGAGAGCCTCAGGACGCAAGAATTTCCGATTATGATTCTGCGACCGGATCCTACACGATCATACAAGAGGATGAAGGAACGGAGCTTCTGGAAGACAAGGTGAAGGAGGCGGTGTCGTCCGCGATCATGTCCCTTTCAGAGAGCGTAAACCTTGAGGAACAGGAATGCTATCTGTCTCCGGCAGTCACTTCCGGGGACGAGGCCTTAAAGACAGCCTGTGAGAGCATGAACAGGTATGTAGGGACAAAGATCACATACAAGTTTGGGGACAGATCAGAGACCTTAAGCGGAAATGAGATCCATAACTGGCTCACAGTAAACGGAACAAGCGTGGGAGTCAGTGAGGCGAAGGCTGCGGAGTATGTCAAAAATCTGGCATCTGCCTACAATACCGCGTATAAGCCAAAGACCCTGAAGACCTCCTACGGAAAGAATGTGACCATCACCACCGGAAGCTATGGCTGGAAGATCGATCAGACGAAGGAGACGGCAGCGCTTGTGGATCTGATCAAAAACGGGGAGCAGACGTCCAGAGAGCCGGAATATTCCCAGAAGGCTGCAAGCCGATCCGGCAACGACTATGGAAACACATATGTGGAGATCAATCTGACGGCTCAGCATCTGTATTTCTATGTGGATGGAAAACTTCTTGTCCAGTCAGATTTTGTGTCCGGAAACGCGGCGAAAGGCTGGAGTACCCCGGCGGGTGCCTATGCCCTTACATATAAGCAGAGAAACGCGACGTTAAAAGGTCAGGGATACGCGACCCCTGTTTCCTACTGGATGCCTTTCAACGGCGGAATCGGTCTTCACGACGCGAACTGGAGGAAGACCTTCGGCGGAACGATCTATAAGAATAAAGGCTCCCATGGCTGTATCAACCTGCCGCCGGCAGTGGCAAAGACCATCTACGAGAATATTTCCGCAGGCGATCCGGTCCTCTGCTATCATCTGGACGGCACGGAGAGCAGTTCCACAAGCGGAACGAAAAAGGATGGGGAGGCGGAGACAACGGCAGCACCGGCAACGACAGCGCCTGCGACCGCAGCACCGACAACCGCAGCGCCGACAACCGCAGTACCGGAGACAACAAAAGCACCGGAAACCACCGCAGCCGGTCCGTCAGTACCTGAGACTGCTGCGGCAGAGACAACGCCTGCAGTGACGGCAGGCGGAGACAAGGAGAGCTTCGGGCCGGGATTTGCGCAGGAGGCGGAAGGCACGACAGAACAGGAGATTGGTCCGGGATTCTAAAAAGTGGGATTCTAAAAAGTAAAAAAACATATTTACTTTTAATGGCAGGTATGCTATACTGTCGGAGTATGTAAAGGCGCCGACGCTCGGTCAGCGGATAACTCCAACCTTGACCTGGTGATCGGTAAGTTTAAAGAATTTTAAGGAGGAAATCACAATGATTTCAAAGGAAAAGAAAGCAGCTATTATCGCTGAATATGGCAGAAAACCGGGAGACACAGGTTCACCGGAGGTTCAGATCGCAATTCTTACAGCAAGAATCGCAGAGCTCACTGAGCATTTAAAAGTTAACCCGAAAGATCATCATTCCAGACGTGGTCTTCTTATGATGGTAGGTCAGAGACGTGGTCTTCTTGCATACCTTAAGAAATCTGATCTTGAAGGATACCGTGCTCTTATTGAGAAGTTAGGCATCAGAAAGTAATAGCAGATTTATGGGTGGAGCGCATGATTTCGTGTACTCCACCTTTGTATTATCAAATGACAACAAATGACGGAAGAAACTT
Organism: uncultured Lachnospiraceae bacterium; assembly: GCA_934370915.1. Lineage (GTDB taxonomy): Bacteria > Bacillota > Clostridia > Lachnospirales > Lachnospiraceae > Pilosibacter. The sequence goes on along the minus strand of CAKRNI010000161.1, from coordinate 283 downwards.
CCGAGACCGCTAAAGTAGGCATGAGCGTACTACGGGCAGATCGTGCCCAGTTTAGTAGTTTCGGGTAACGGTTTGGCAGGTGAAGACCCTGAACCGTTACTTTCGGCTTCTTCTGTCGCAAATGAAAGAGAAAAGGAGACGAAGCCATGTTTAAGAGTTTTTCCATGGAGCTTGCGGGACGTACCCTTACCGTTGAGGTAGGCCGTGTTGCAAAGCAGGCAAACGGTGCAGCATTCATGCACTACGGCGATACAGTTGTTCTTTCTACCGCAACTGCATCTGA
>CAKRNI010000160.1 GCA_934370915.1 uncultured Lachnospiraceae bacterium | reverse complement strand
AGACTCAATAATTTTTCTTGTTAATGATTTTCCCATGATGGAACCTCCATAATGAATTTAGCGGTTTTGCAGCGGCGCAGCTGCTGTTTATCTTTGTTTCATCCGGAACTGCCGGACAGCTGCGTTTTTTGTAGTCAGGAATCTTTGATCTGGTTTCATCGTAGCATCAGCAGCTGGAAAAATAAAATTGAAAGGTGGAATGAGACGATTCAAAAGTGGAATGGGATAGAAAAAATCTGAGACAATTTCCGGATTTTGTCGTAAAATAGAAAAAGAACATGTTACAAACATAAAGGATGTGATTTTTCGATGAAAGACTCCGACTGGAGAATTCTTTATGAACTTCATAAAACATCGAACCTGACGAAAACGGCGAACCTGCTTTTTATGACGCAGCCGACATTAACAAAGCGCTTAAAGCAGATCGAGACCGAATGGGGCTGTACCATCGTGGACCGGACGCCAAAGGGGCTGACTTTTACGGCGGAAGGAAATTTTCTTGCGGCTCAGGCAGAAAAATACCTGAAGCTTTTTCATGATACGAAGGAAGAACTGAAAAAGCTGCAGGAAGCGGCGCTGACCGAGATCACGATCGGCGCGTCCTACACCTACAGCAGATATTCTCTGGCCGATGTGCTCGTCCCCTATCAGATGACCCACCCGAATGTAAAATTCCGGATCGTCAACGATTCCAGCGACGCGCTCTATCGGCAGGTCCTTGACGGCTCCGTGGATGTGGGCTTTCTTCGCGGCGACTATGAGGGACCGGTAAACCGGACACTTCTGGGGGAAACTCCCGGATTTCTTGTCACAAAAGATCCTGTGGAGCTTTCCGCACTCTCCGGTATGCACCGGCTCGAATATAAGACGAATGAGAAGACGACAGAGATCCTGACCGTTTGGTGGGAATCCTGTTTTGACTCTGCCTATCCATCAGGCATGATGGTGGGGCATATCGACGGTGCGTGGAAGCTGATCAATGAGGGCATGGGCTATGCCTTAAGTTTTCTGCCGGAGAACTTTGACAACCGGTACCGGCTGACACTCACACCTCTGTTCTGGCCAAATGGATTACCTGTGACCAGAAAGACATGGTTTGTGTATCCGAAGGAGAAGAGACTGCCGGAGAAGCTTCTCGATTTCATCCGGTATACAGAAAACTCAGCACAAAAAACTCCTGAGTCTAAATGAACGCAGAAATAAATGCTAATTTACTGATTTTACCTGAATACTTTAAAAAGGAACTTCTATGAAAAACATCGACTGGAAAATTTTAAAAGTATTATATGAAAAACGAAGCATCACAAAAGCCGCCGAATCCCTCTTTATGACCCAGTCTGCCCTTACAAAGCGTTTACAATCTATTGAAAGCGAGTGGGGACGACGGATCGTGGAGCGGACGAGCCGGGGTGTGATCTTTACGGATGATGGAAAATATCTGGTCCAGAAAGCGAATATCATGCTGGATTTCCTTCAGGAGATCGAGGACCATTTCGCGGACCGTCATACGAAGACAGAACTGCTGAAGCTCGGCGTTCCGAACTCTTTCGCAAAGCGCCACCTTCCAAAATTACTTGCCGCCTATCAGAAAAGTGGAGCGAATCTCTATATTAAGACAATTTCAAATTCCAGCGATGTGATCTTAAAGGATCTGATCGACGACACCATCGACATCGGGCTCGTCTGCGGCGATTTCCCGTATCTCGGCGATCAGGTCTGCCTGTTTCAGGAAGAGCTTTACATCGTCGCACCAAAGGGCGCAACCATCGATTCCATTGAGCATATGCCTCTGATCGAGACCTTCTATAACCCTATGGTCCGCATGATCATCAATCAGTGGTGGAAAAACCAGTTTGGAAGCAGCCCCCACGAGAAACAGCAGGTTCCATACTTTGATATTGCCATTGAGATGGCAGAGAATGGGCTTGGGATCTGCTTTGTGTTTGGAGATGACTGGAAGATCGATGAAGAAAAGCTACAGTTGATCCCCGCCTATGACCGGAACGGAAATCCGGTCTCCAGAAAGGTTTCCATGCTGATTTCAGACCGGTGTTATAAGAGTGAGGGAGTCTCGGATTTTATAAGATTTGTTGAAGATTATTATGAAGTTAATTAAAATATTATTTGAACTGCGGCGAGGCTCGCATCTTCGCCGCAGTTCTTTTTTACCCAAAGCAGCAATATTCCATAACGGAATACCGCGCCTATTCTTTTCCTGAATTTCCATTTGGCATGTTAATAATTTATCATAAAAGTGTAGTCAGGCGGCAGCCCGGATTACGAATACAGGCTTTCACTGCAAGAGTGCCCAGGGCACCGGGCAGTTGGCTTTTATCGCTTCCATGTGAAGTGATCAAGTGGGAATCTAACGTTTATATGATCTGACGTAACGGAACCGTTACGGACCTATATTTATCTCAGGAGGAAAAGGAAATGAGCTACGCTTATGTGGGCTGTAGAACAACAAAAGAAAGAAACGCAAGAGGACAGGGCTTAAAGGTTTTCAGGATCGATGAAAAGACCGGTGACTGGAACCTCATCCAGTGCTTAAAGACTGAGGAGGAAAATCCGTCCTACCAGACCATGGACAACGAGGGAGACTTCCTCTACTCCGTTCACGGCGACAAGACAAAAGTCTCCAGCTACAGGATCCTTGAGGACGGAACCTTGTCCCCGTTAAATATGATCGATATCGGCGGAAAGAATCCGGTATTCATCACCGCTGACAAGACAAATCATTATCTGATCGTCGCTGCTCTTCAGGGCGGTGCTGTCTATGTGATCCGGAGAAACGGCGACGGCAGTCTCGGCGATATCGTCTCTGAGACACATCTTCCGGGCAGAAAAGAGGGATCCGTCTCCTTCGCACACCAGTGCATCTGGGATCAGACAAAGACATTCCTCTTTGTTGTGACTCAGGGAAGGATCCAGGGCTACGGACAGGTTCTCGTATACCGTTTCGATGCGGAAAACGGCACTCTCACTGAGACAGACTGCTTCCGCTCCAGAGAGTACGATGAGCCGCGCCACATCGCGATCCATCCGAACAACCGGTATGCGTACCTGATCAATGAAAAGGGCAACAAGATGACATACTTCGGCTTTGATGACGTGAACGGAAAGCTTCTTCCGCGCCAGAACCTGCCGACACTTCCGGAGACATACACCGGAGAAGGACAGGCCAGCGCCTCTCTCCTTGACAAAAACGGTGAGATCCTCATCGGTTCCAACCGCATCCACGAATCCATCGTCCTCTACCGCATCGATCAGGAGACCGGTTATATGAAGGAGCTCGGCTACTATCCGGCCATGGGACTCACTCCGCGTTTCATTACCTTCAATCCGGATTACAGCCGTTTCTACATGGCAAATGAGGACAGTGATACCATTATCGAGATGAAACTTGACTCTGAACAGGGCCGCATGGAATACACCGGCCGCGTGATCGCAGCCGAAAGTCCGGTCTGCATCACATTCCGATAGGGAGGTGCACATATGAATCTTGGTCTTATTTCACTGATCGCTCTTTTAGCAGCCATTGTTATCGGCTTCGTCCGCAAGGCGAACGTCGGAATCTTATGTATCGGCTTCTCCATGATCCTCGGCCTCGTCTACGGGATCAAGGCCGGAGACATCATCAAAGGCTTCAGTTCCTCCCTCTGCATGCAGATGATCGGTATCACATATCTGTTTGCCATCATCAATGAAAACGGAACTCTGGAGCTTCTCGCAAAAAAAATGGTAGCCCTTGTCGGACCGCACAAGGCGCTGATCCCGTTCGTCATGTACCTGCTCGGATTCCTGATCTGCGCAGTGGGACCGGGAGCTATCCCGTCTCTCGCGATCGTTCCGGTCATCGCGATCCCGGTTGCGATATCCGCAGGTGTAAACCCGATCATGACAGCAATCATCGGTGATCTCGGCGTTATGTCCGGCCGCATGAGCCCGCTGACTCCGGAGAGCGCCGTTGTCCGTGAACTTATGGAAGCACAGGGGCTTACCGGAAATACCGTTCCGATCATGATGTGCCTCACCGTGACCGCTCTTGTCGTGGCTGTTCTCGTATACATCTACTACAAAGGATGGAAGGTCGCTCCGCACACAGATCATGAGGACGTTCTTCCGAAATTCAGCAAAAATCAGTGGCTCTCCCTCGCGGGACTTGCCGCTCTCGCCATCGGTGCCCTGTTCTTTTCATGGAATGTCGGCCTCACGGGATTTACCGTCGGTTCCGTTCTGATCGTGCTCGGATGCGGCGATGAAAAGACTGCGTTTAAAATGATCCCGTGGAACGTGATCATCATGGTTCTCGGTGTCGGCATCCTAATGAATGTCATCTCCCTCTCCGGTGGTATCGACATCATGGTCGACGGTCTGGAATCTGTTATGGGTCCGAAGACAGCCGCAACGATCATGGCCATCGCGGCAGGCCTCATGTCCTTCTTCAGTTCCGGTCTCGGCGTCGTATTCCCGACCCTGATTCCGACAGCCAGCGGACTCGCTGCGAGTATCGGCGGAGTGACAGCGTTAGAGCTTGTCTCCGTGATCGTTATCGGTGGAACTGTTTCCGGCTTCACACCAATCTCCACCACCGGTGCCCTTATCATGGCCGGTGTTGCACAGCAGGCGGACGCAGACGAAAAATTCCCACAGAACAGACTGTTCGTCGAGCTGTTCGCGGTATCCTTCATCGCGCTTGCGGTGTTGGCAGTATTCGCTTTTATTGGGATTTACAAGATTATTGCTTAAATTTAGATAATTATGGCTTTTCAGATCCGTGCATTCTGAAAGGTTCTACTGCATCCTGTAATGCCCGGTGAATCTTCATCGGGCATTTTCCTTAATGGCGTTACTGATAAATTTCAGGAATTGACTTTCATAATATTTTGGCATAGTGAATTGTCCTGAATTTATAAAACTCTTGATCTCTTTCTGTTATAATTGAGATACTGTCAGCAAATCAAATGCTATCTGCATAGGAAGAGCCGTGTCCGTTTTCTCGCGAGGATACGAAGTGATTCTGTATAGAATATGTCAGCTTACGCTGACCAGAATCACGCGCCAAGTCTCACGGACGTTCGACTTGAATTTTTGAAAGGAGGATCACAGCTGTAGTTTTGCAGAACGGCTGTGAAATACATTATCATGTTCAACAAAGAAGAAAGAACCTACTGGATCGAAAACTACAAGAAATTCCCAACCTCGAATATTTCTGATGCGATGGATAACCTCGGTCTCCGCTCCGGAATCGTCCTTGGACTCCGCCCGTTAGACGTTTACCAGCCAAGAACCGCAGGCTTCGCGAAGACACTCCGCCAGATGCGCAGAAAGACAGCTTTCGACGGAAAGTCTCTGACAAAACAGGCATCCATCATCGACAGCCAAACAGAGTACGGCGACCTTCTCGTCATTGAGGCCACAGGTCTCACGGACGTTGCTACCGGCGGCGCAATGCTCGCCACAAGAGCCCAGATGCGCGGAGTCATGGGTGAGCTCACAAACGGAAGCCTCCGTGATATTGACGAGATCGCGGATCTGAAATTCCCGGTCTATCTTGGAGGCACAAGCCCGGTAAAGAGTGCCCGCATCATGGAGACGGTTGACGTGGATGTACCGGTATTCCTCGGCGGCGTCCAGATCTGTCCGGAGGATCTGGTTTTAATGGACCGCACCGGCGTTGCAGTTGTCCCGAGTGCTCACTTAAAGGAAGTCCTTCTGGAAGCAGAGAAGATCAAGGCAAAAGAGGACCGCATTGAAGACCGTGTACGCGGTGGAATGAGCCTGAATGAGGCAAGACAACAGAAATAACCATATCGATACCGAAAGCCATGACTGCATCGATCCTGATGTGATCATGGCTTTCTTATTTACGCGAACGACGAGCCAAAGTCCATGCGCTGCCCGGACTGCAATGGATTTTTCTGGTATCCTATTGTAATTCCGGCACTCTTCCCTTAAAATATGCATATCTGCCGTTTCCATCAATCCTCGGAATTCTTATCGTCCGATCATTTCCGGCAGTTGTGATCTTATCAAAA
>CAKRNI010000159.1 GCA_934370915.1 uncultured Lachnospiraceae bacterium | reverse complement strand
CCTGCAAGCTCCTGAACATAGCCGGCAGCCTCGTTTGCCTCGATCAGGCTGATATCGCCGGAAATGTTGATGATAACGTGGGAAGCGCCCTCGATGGTTGTCTCAAGAAGCGGGCTGGATACAGCCTGTTTCACAGCCTCAAGTGCCTTCTCGTCGCCCTTCGCCTTACCGATTCCGATGTGAGCGATACCTTTATCTGTCATAACTGTCTGAACATCAGCGAAGTCAAGGTTGATAAGACCCGGAACATTGATCAGGTCTGTGATTCCCTGTACTGCCTGGAGAAGAACCTCATCGGCTTTCTTTAATGCATCCGGCATGGTTGTCCGTCTGTCAACGATCTCAAGGAGACGGTCGTTCGGGATCACGATCAGAGTATCCACTGCGTTCTTTAAGTTCTCGATTCCCTTTAACGCGTTGTTCATTCTCTGTCTTGCTTCGAAACGGAACGGCTTTGTTACAACGCCGACGGTAAGAATTCCCATATCTTTTGCGATCTGCGCGATCACCGGAGCTGCTCCGGTACCGGTTCCGCCGCCCATACCACAGGTAACGAATACCATATCTGCGCCCTTCAGTGCCTGAGAGATCTCCTCCTGGCTCTCCTCAGCCGCCTTCTCGCCGATCTCCGGCTTTGCGCCTGCGCCGAGTCCCTTTGTGAGCTTCTCACCGATCTGCATAGCAGTCGGAGCTTTACAGAACTGAAGCGCCTGTTTATCTGTGTTGATACCGATAAACTCAACGCCCATAATATTTTCTTCTACCATGCGGTTTACCGCGTTATTTCCGGCACCGCCGACACCGATCACAAGAATTCTTGCGGCATTCTCTGCCTCGTTTATCTTAATCTCTAACAAGAATGTCTCCTCCTTTAATATCTATCAATCTATTACATCTGTATTAGCATGGTCATAAAAATCCCAAGTTAATCTAACATATATCATATTTGATTTTTTGAAAAATATCAACCTTAAATTTATGGTTTTTTTGAAAAAAACACTGATTTTCTGCCGTTTCACACCCCGCAGACGGGCGACACAGACCTTCCGGTCAATTCTCCTCAGTCCTTTTTCACAAACCGGTATGTCGGGCTGGAATTCGTCTCGTCATACGTATCCAGATACAGCGTCCCGGAAAGTCCGGAAAGCTCCGGCATAATATCATGAAGCTCCGATATCTTTCCGTCGAGGCTGTCCGAGTTTCCAAGTTCCACCGTGATGTCTCCCATCACGAGCTCCGCCTCGTTGTAGCTGTTGTAATTGATCCGGTCAACCTGAATGTCGCTGACATTCAGTACCTGAGTCAGGTTCAGGATCTCACCGAAAATATCCTGATCTGCCACCGGAAGGGGCTGATGCAGAACGATATGCCCGAACTCAAGACCGGCGATCACCGGAACGCCCGGAAGCTGCTCCGAAGAGCTCTCCACGATAATTCCGTCCTTATCAAAGTACATGTAGCTGCTCATATAGGAAACACAGCCGACTACGCTCTTCTCAAAGACAACGACCTCCACTCTCGTGGGACTCTTGAAATTGATCTTATATTCCTCGATAAACGGAATGGACTTGTGCTCCCGAAACCTGTTCTGATAATAACAGAACGCGGAATTTCTGGACCACTTGCCATCAAATAACAGCGACTCGATCTGTTCCTTTGTATACTGTTTGTTTCCGCTCACTTCCACATCCCTGATGCGGACAGAGAAGATGAGGACAAGAAGAATGATGAGGATCGCGAGGATCACCCCAGGAATGATCCCCCTCTTTCTTCCGCCTCTCCTGTTGTACATTCCAAATCCGCTGCTGCTTCTTCTCCCAAAATGGATCCCAAAGCTGCGTCTTCCAAAACCAAGACCTCTTCTTCTAAATAACATTTTCTCTTCACCTGTTATCTGATCACTTGTTCTCACGTAACATCACAGGTCATGCACCTCTGCCGCGCTGACCACAGGAAAACTCCGGTCTGATACATGATCCGCCATCTTCCTTACAGCTCATGCTCCTCAATGTCTGCCCCGAGTTTTCTCAAATCTCTTGCGATATTCTCATAGCCGCGGCTCAAATGTCCCCGGTCTGCGATCACACTGAGCCCGTCTGCCGCCAGAGCCGCCACTAAAAGCGCCGCCCCGCCGCGAAGGTCCGGTGTCTCTGCAATCCCGGGAACAAGCGGATATCTTCCTTTTATTATCGCCGTATCTTTTTGGACCGATACATCGGCTCCAAAGGCTGCAAGCCGCATCGCCGCCTCAAATCTTGCCTCATACACAGTCTCCCGGAACCGGCTCTCCCCGCTTCCCACCGCCTCTGCCGCGAGAAAGACAGACTGGAGATCCGTCGGAAAACCCGGGTACGGTCCGGTATCGATCTCGACCCCGGCCGGACGCTGTTCCATCGCCATACAGATCCTTGCTTTCGGTCCCGTCGTCCCAAAAATCCTGATCCCGGCCCCCATCTTTCGGAGTACCTTTAACGGTTCCACCAGAACGACCGGCTCCACGCCGGTGATCTCGACCTCCCCGCCGGACGCAGCCACAGCCGCAAGGTATGTTCCCGCGCAGATCCGGTCTCCCGCCGTCACATGGTTCGTAGGAAAGAGCTTTTCCACTCCGTCCACCATGATGATTCCGGTTCGCTCCCCGGAGATCTTTGCTCCCATGGACCGCAGAAAGCCGCAGAGCTCTGCGACTTCCGGCTCTCTGGCACAGTTGACGAGCTTCGTCGTTCCTGAGGCTAAAACAGCAGCCATCACCGCGTTTTCTGTCGCTCCGACACTCGGATATGGAAAACGGAATGTTGTTCCACAAAGCTTTTTCGCTTTTGCAATCAGCATTCCGCCATCATCAAGTATCTCTGCTCCCATGGACCGGAGCACATCCAGGTGATAATCGATCGGACGTTTTCCGATCACGCAGCCGCCCGGATACCAGGTCGTCACCTCCCCGGCTCTCGCCAACAGCGGTCCTAAAAGCAGGCTGGAAGACCGCATCTTCCCCACCGACTTTTCGGAGATCATCGTTCCCGAGAGTCCAAAGGCATTGATTCTCAGGACATCATCCCAAAATTCCACCTGACATCCAAGTTGTCTCAGGATCTCTGCCATCAGGAACACGTCCGAGATTCCCGGAACATTCCGGATCTCGGTCCTTCCCTCCGCCAGAAGACTTGCCGCCATCATGGGCAGCACCGCGTTTTTCGCTCCCTGGATCTTTATTTTCCCATGCAGGGGCTTAAGCCCCTGAACCTTAAATATCCGCAAACCGATTCCCCCGCACATGCCGCTATAAAACAGTATATGCGGAAAATCTCATTTTGTTACTGCTGTTCCAGCCGGATCCGGTTGGATACACTCAGAACCATTCCCATTTCCACCATCAAAAACAGTACCGATGTACCTCCGTAGCTGATAAACGGAAGCGTGATTCCTGTGTTCGGGATCACATTGGTTACAACGGCGATGTTTAAAACGACCTGGATCGCAATGTGGGCCAGAACCCCTGTCACTAACATCGCGCCGAAAAGATCCGGCGCGTTTCCGGCGATGACCAGAAACCTGTATAACATGAACAGGAACATGAAGATCACGGCCACTGCGCCGAAAAGCCCCAGTTCCTCGCAGATCACTGCAAAAATCATATCATTCTGCGGTTCCGGAAGGAAGCTCAGTTTCTGGATACTCTGTCCGAGTCCCTTTCCCAAAAGGCCGCCGGAACCGATGGCATAAAGTCCCTGAAGAACCTGATATCCACCGGACTTTGGATATGCCTCCGGGTTTTTCCAAACCAGAATACGGCTCAACTGGTAAGAGTGAAGGACTCCCGCCTTCTCCAGAGCGATGGCCACAGGCGGAGCGAACACGATGACCGCAAATCCAAGCACCACCGTCGCAACAAATGGCCATTTTCTCTTGCACGCGATAAACATCATGACAAATGCGATGCCGCAGATGATGATACCGGAGCTTAAGTTGTTCATGGTGACGAGGAGAGCCAGTGGTCCGATGAGAACCGCAAGCATTCCCCACACGCGCCATTCGTTGATCTTTTTTCCGAGTCTCGTAATAAGGACCGCAAGAAGCAGGATCACAACGATCTTTACAAGCTCTGCGGGCTGGAAGCGCAGAGATCGCGTTCCCAGCCATCTTTTCTTACCGTTTACCTTAATTCCAAGCGGTGTGAATGTTACAAGAAATTCACAGATATAAGCCACAACGACCGCAGGAACGGCAAATTTCGCAAAGAAATGGTAGTCGATCTTTGAGATGATCAGCATCAGGATAAATCCCGCCACAGCGATCTGTCCCTGACGCACCATGTAGTAGGTAGACGGCTGACCGCTCACCTGAGCATTGTAGGCGCTGGAACTGTAGATCATGATCAGTCCGAATACCGTGAGGAAGATGATGACCACCAGAAGATCATAGTCGTAGAAACGCCGCGCTTTCTTTTTCCGTCGTCCCTCTTCCTGTCCCTGATCTCCATACATCTGCTGCTTCCGCAGCATCTCCTGTCTCTGCAGCATCTCCTGACGCTGCTGCATCAGAAGCTGCTCCCGGCGCTGACCTTCCTGCTGGCGTCTTGCCCGCTCTCTTTCGACCTGCTGGCGTTCCACCTGCTCTCTGGACATCTGCTGTCTCTGCATCTGCTGACGCTGTACCTGCTGTCTCTGTACCGCCTGCCTCCGCGCCTGTGCCCTGCCGCCGGCTTTTCGAACTTTCTTTCGAGCCACGCTAAGCCTCCATTACAGCGCGTTGACGCATTCCTTAAAGATCCGTCCGCGCTCCTCAAAGTTCTTGAACATTCCCCAGCTTGCGCATGCCGGAGAGAGCAGCACATAATCGCCTGCATTTGCGTAGGAAGCGCATACCTGAACGGCTTCCTGCATGTCTTCCGCATACATGATATCCGTGATGCCATGTTTCTTTGCACACTCGGCGATCTTGTCTCTTGTCTGTCCGATGAGAACGAGATAACGGACTTTTCCGTCAAAGCTCTCGATCCACTCGTCATACTCGGAATGCTTGTCATATCCTCCTGCGATGAGAAGTGTCGGTCCCGGCATCGCCTTGATAGCCTGAATCGCCGCATCCGGGTTTGTTCCCTTGGAGTCATTATAATACGTAACGCCGAAACGTTCTCTTACATACTCGATCCGGTGTTCGACGGCCTTGAACTCCTTACATGCCTCGCGGATCATATCCATCGGCACACCCAGCTGCATCGCGATCGCAACCGCTGTCATCACGTTCTCGTGGTTGTGTCTTCCGATGATATTTAACTCTGTGACATCAAGGATCTTCTCAGTCTTTCCGTCATGACGGTAAACGATAAGATTTCCGTCCATAAAGATACCTTCATCAAGCTTCTCCCTGCTGCTGAAGTAGAGAACCTTGCACTTTAATGTTTTTCCGAACTCTCTGAGGACCGGATCCTCGTAATTTAATACGCAGCAGTCTTCCTCTGTCTGGTTTCTCGTGATCCCCTCTTTGACCTGAATGTAGCACTCCATGGTCTTATGGCGGTCCAGATGATCCGGTGTGATATTGGTGATAGCGGACACATTCGGATGGAAGTCCATGATGGTCTCAAGCTGGAAGCTGGAAACCTCCGCGACGGTCACAGACTCATCTGTGGTCTCAAGAGCGTGGGCGGTATACGGATCACCGATGTTTCCTACTACGAATACGCTCTTGTAAAATTTTTTCATGATCTCGCCTGTGAGGGCTGTTGTCGTTGTCTTACCGTTTGTGCCTGTGATGGCAGCGAGTTTTCCCTTGGAGCAGTGGTAAGCGAGCTCGATCTCACTCCAGATCGGGATCTTTGCCTCGTCGATCACCGCGACGAACGGCGCCTCAAGCGGGATACCCGGACTGATGACACATAACTCCACACCCATAAGGTCTGTCTTCTTCAGTTCACCGAGGACGATCGTCACCTTTGCGCCCTCATCAAATTTTGCTTTCAGCTTTTCTTCGGAAAGCTTCTCATTTCCATCATAAAGAACCACTTCGCCGCCCTGGGCAAGCAGAAGCTTCGCGGCAGAAAT
>CAKRNI010000158.1 GCA_934370915.1 uncultured Lachnospiraceae bacterium | reverse complement strand
ATAATTTCCGGATGGAACGCCCCTCGTAGATCCGCAGATCCATGAGATATGAGTATCCGTTTCCGCAGTATTCATGATTCTGGATCATCTTCAGCAGGCGTTTTCCTACCTGGATTCCCATCTCATAACCTGGATGAATGGAACAGGTGATTCCACTGTGTTCCCAGTCCTGACCGGAATAGTCGAAGCAGACCAGGGAGTAATCTTCCGGGACGGACTTTCTGGTCTCCTGAAGAAACCGCAGGACAGATTGCAGGATCATGTAGTTGCAGCAGACGATGGCGGTACACTTAGGAAGACCTTTAAGGAATTTGCCAATCTCCTTGTAAAAGCCGTCGGCATGGGCCTCGTTGGAAATACACCATTTAATGTAGTCGTCTTCAAATTTTAACCCTGCGCTGCGGAGCGCTCCGACATAGCCGCGGAATTTTTCAATACTCTGATAGTTGTCGTAGACAAAGATCCCGGCAATTTTTTTGTGACCGGCTCTGGTTAGGAGACCGATCAGTTCGCGGGCACACTTGTAGTCATTGTTGATCACACGAGGGTAATTCAGCTCTTTATAATAGTTATTGTAAAAGATGACGGGAATCTTTTTCGCAAAAATATTCCGGTAGCAGTCCAGATTGGGATTTAAGAGGCTTGCCTTTACACCGTCCACAATAAACCCGTCAAATCCCTGGTGTGCTACCACATCGAGACAGTTTCTCTCGTTGGAAAATTTGTTGTCCGTAAAAAAGATCTGAAGATCTACGTCCGTATCGGACATCACATCCCGGATCCCGTCGATCAGGCGGGAGTTAGCGTGGGAATCCTGTCCCTGCAGGATGAGCCCGATCTTATACTCGGCGTTTAAGCTCCTCGCGGGACCGGAAACGGCGGCCTCTTTATTGATGTAAGTGCCGCTTCCCTTGACACGGGTCACGAGATCTTCCTCAGCGAGACGTGTCATGGCGGCGCGCACCGTCTCGCGGCTTACGTCCAGCCTGCGGCAGAGCTCGTTTTCGGATGGAAGCTTCTGGTTGGAAGAAAACTTATTTTCATCGATATAAGCCCGAAGCCAGTTATAAATTTTGTCGGCCTTTTTCCGACCCAGCTGCATACCAGAATCCAGCATATGGAATCCTCCTGACAAAAATCCGGCAAAACACACTGACAGCATGTCCTGCCGGATGATTCATCTCCGATTGTTCTGCGGTATTACGCCTGATCAACGATTACTGGCCGCGTATGCTCCGCTTTTTCGATCCATGCGAGCAGCTTCTCCCTCATTTTCAGACGAACAGAGTCGTAAGCATGGTCATGGATCAGATTTGTAAGTTCATATGGATCCTTTTTCAGATCGTAGAGAAAATCGTCTGCGTAGAGGTCTGCGGACGCGTATTCCCCGCCGTTCTTTCCCGGTGCATAGACCGCGTACATGTAGTCCGCGGTGCGGATCGAACGACCGACACGGCTTTCGGAGATCTGCGAATAAACTTCGTTAGCTCTATTATCGGTCTTTCCCTGAACTACGTCAAGAAGATTCTCACCGATCATGGCATCGCCGACATCGACCCCGGCGATGGCCAGGATCGTCTTCGGAAGACTTTCCGTGCTGACGAGGTCCGTGATCTCTTTTCCGCCCTGAAACGCGCCGCCGGCAATCACGAGCGGAACATGGGTGGCGGCATCATGACAGCTGCGCTTGTAGTCATCATAGCCGTTTAAATGCTCGTCCGTGTTTCTGGTCTTAAAATGGGATCCATGATCGGAGGCAAAGATGATCACCGTGTTGTCGTAAAGTCCCTCTTTTTTCAGACGGTCCACAAGTCTTCCGAGATTCTTGTCAAGACTTGCGCACTGACCGAGATAGTCCGGATATTCTTCGGCGGCATTGCCCTTTAAAGCGGATAGATCGCCCGGAAGAACGAAATCTTTAAATTTCTCTTTGGAACCGATAGGTCCTTCGTAGTGATTGTGGTCATTCTGGTGGTGTGGTTCGATCTGGGAGATCGTCATGAAAAACGGCTTTTTCCGGTCATACTGATCAAAGAATTGAAGCGCCAGGTCTGTGATGCAGTCCGGTCTGTAACCCTTAAAATCAATCCGGTTATTGTTCTCATCAAACACATATCCGTCATATCCATGGGAGGTGAATTCCAGTACATCAGCCGCCCGCCAGAATCCGGTATATCCGCCGCGGAGCTCCTTCGGCACAGCGGTGACCGTGTGATCGATGGTCGGCGGTTTTTCAAGCTCACCGTCGCTTGCGAGATGCCATTTTCCGATGTAAGCGGTCTCGTAACCAGCTTCTTCGATATAATTCGCGAGAGTTTTTACGTTCTTCGGAAGCATGATATTGTTGCGGAAACAGCCTGTTTCTGTCGGATACTTTCCGGTCTGGAATAATGCCCGGCAGGGACCGCATACCGGCTGCGGGGAAAAGGCGTTGTCGAATTTTACACCGCCCGCAGCCAGTGTGTCGAGATTCGGAGTGATATCTAACGGCTGTCCAAAACAGCCGCAGGTATCGGCCCTCTGCTGGTCAGTAAAATAGAAGATGATGTTTTCTCTCATGATTAAGCCCCTTTCTGAACGTTCCGGTCCCGTAATTTGCTTCGGATGATCATTGCGACAGCGCCGATGATCAGGATGATAAACGCGATGCAGTATGGACTGCTGACAAAAATGGAAGGATTTCCTTCTGAAATCAGGAGTGCCCGGCGGAAGTTTGTCTCTGTCATGTTTCCGAGAACAAGACCGAGCAGAATCGGAACAGTCGGAAAATCGAGTTTATAGAGGAGCCATGCAATGACTGCGAACGTCAGGGTAACAGCAACGTCAAAGTAAGATTTATTGACAGAGTAAGCGCCTGCAAAGCAGAAGATCACGATGATCGGAGTCAGGATCTCCTGCGGGATCGATACGACTTTGGCAAAAAGCTTTGTCAGATATTTGCCCTGTAAAAGCATGAACAGGTTGACGAAGAGCAGTCCGAGCATGATGGCGTACATGATATCGCCCTGGGTCGTGAACAGGCTCAAACCAGGATTCAGTCCATTGATCATAAGCGCGGAGAGCATGATCGCGACACAGCCGTCGCCCGGGATGCCGAGTGTAAGAAGCGGGATCAGTGTAGCGCCGGTAACCGCGTTGTTGGCGCTTTCTGCCGCTGCGATTCCCTCAACGGAGCCGTGACCGAATTCTTCTTTATGTCTGGACATGTTTTTCGCTACGTCATAGCTGAACCAGGATGCCATGGAAGCGCCGGTGCCCGGAATGATTCCGATGATGACACCGATGATGGAAGAGAGCAGCGCCGGGCGGGCCATGCGCTTGTACTCGTCCTTTGTGATCTTTCCGTCATCCATGATCTTTGAGGTGTCAAGCTTCAGACGGTCCGGCTTCAGCTCCGCCTTTTTCAGGATCTCGATCAGGGCAAAGAGACCGATGAGGCAGATCGCCAGATCAAGTCCGAGATAAAGTCTGGAAATTCCGAAGGTAAACCGGTCATAGCTTGTCTGCGGGTCAGCGCCGATGCAGGAGATAAATAAGCCCAGGCAGGCTGAGATGATCCCTTTGATCATGCTTTTTCCGGAGATTCCGGCGATGATCGTGAGACCGAAGACACAGACAAGGAAGTACTCGGCAGTTCCGATATTGGCTGCAACCTTTGCTACCTGGGGAGCCAGGAATAAAAGGGTCAGCGCAGAGAAGATCCCGCCGAAGGTGGATGCGTAAAGGGCAATCTTCAATGCTGCCTTGGTACGACCTTTTTCGGACATCGGATGACCATCCAGCATGGTGGTCGCCGCGTGAGGAGTACCCGGTGTATTGATCAGAATTGCAGATACGCTGCCGCCGTATCCACCGGCGCAGTAGATTCCAAGAAGAAACATCATGCCGGGGATCGCCGTCATCTTGTAGGTAAACGGTAGGAACAGGATGATGCAGAGAATAACGGTCAGACCGGGGATCGCCGCGAAGACGGAACCAATGAAGACACCCAGGTTGATCCAGATGAAGTTCTCAACGGTAAACAGCATTTTCATAGCAGGGATGATATATTGGAGCATGTTCTGTTCCTCCTTTCTAAAATTTTACGTTCAGACCGAAACGGAATGCCGCCCAGATGAGCACTGCCATTCCGATGGTGATCGCATAGTAGGACCGCTTTTTGCAGCGGAAATAGACAAGGAATGCGATGGAACAGAAAACTGCTCCGAGAACAAACAGATCCGTGATCCGGCAGATGAAATAAGTGATAAAAAGGATCGCCAGGATCATGAGTGCCTTCACCTCAGTCAGAAGATTAAAGGTGCTGACCTGGACCGGCTGTTTTTTTGAAATTTTGATGACATTCTGGATGATCAGGATTGCACTGCAGATCATCATAAGTGAAAAAAGAAGCTTTGGGAAGACGCGCCCGTTCACGACATCATTTTCAGAGATCGGCACCTGGGACGGCAGCATGAAAAACAGGGCAGCACCCAGGAGAAAGAACAGGATGGATCCGGCGAGGTCGGTCGGGATCGAGATCTCTTTTTCCTTCATGCGTGCTGCGAGTTCATCTAATTTTTTCTCGTTAAACATAAGATTTTCTCCTTTCCGCGGAACATGCCGCAGGATATCCGGCAACATAGAATAAAAGTGGGATGCCGCTTTTGCAGCATCCCGGTTTTGAAAAGTTATTTACTGGACAACCAGGTCTTTGTACTCATTTACGATATCCTGTACATTCTGGATATGTTCAAGAACCTGATCATTTGTCATCGTATCAACTTCAAGAAGCATCGTGTCGGAAAGCCACTCAGTAACGCTCTTATCTGCGAGGATCTTGTCATAGAGGTCTTTTAACTCGGCAACCTTCTTCGCGTCAGTGCCTTTTCTCGCAAGGATCAGGCAGCGGTTTCTGAAGTATGGATAACCGTATTTGCCAACACCCTCAACACCTGCGAACGGACCATCGGCAATGTCTTCACCGTCGAACGCGCACACGATGGTAACGCCGCCCTGCTGGTAAGTTTCAAGGATCTGGGACTGGTGGGAGACTGCGAAGTTTGTCTCACCCTTTGCGACAGCCTGTGCAGCTTCAGCAGCGGAGCTGTAAGCGACGATCTTGATCTGGTCGCCATATCCCATGGAGCCGAATAATGCGGCTGCGAGGAATGCTTCAGAACCGGTTGCGCCGTTTGCGGCGACGGAGATCTGATTTCCTGCCTCCATGTATGTCTTCAGATCATCAATATTCTTGATATTGAGCTTGGAATCAGCAGACATAACGAAAACGGAGGAATACAGGTTCTCAACGAATTCGAAATCATCGTAAGTGAACTGCATCTTTGCCGGATCAAGAATGGAGGTGATGGAGAAAAGGCCCTCACCTGCGAAAACGAGCTCCGGATCGTTTGCTTTCGTTTGAGCAACCCAGCTGTTTACCGTTGCCGCGTCACCTTTTACTGCGTCAGCGACGAGAATGATCTTATCAGAATAAGTATTGGAAAGACTTGCTGCCTTCTGGCTTACCATAGCAGCGACTCCGGAAGGAGCCCAGGGACATGTGACTGTCCATGTAACCGCTTTTTCCGAACATCCCACGAGTGACATAGCCGCCGTCATAACGGCGAGACCGAGTGCTAATAATTTTTTCTTCATACTACCTCTCCTTTGTTAAAATTTGATGATTCATGAGCGCCTTTTTCGTATCTTGTGATACAAGATTAACATACTGGAAACATGATTTTCAACAACTTTTACCATTTTTTAGATAAAGTTGTATGTTTATTGACGAATCAAACAGAAGCTGTAATCGAGATTGATATTTATTAGACATTCTGCACATGAAGGGGGAATGAATGCTGGACGGCGGGCGATTTTCTCTTGTCAGAAATCAAAAATACGGTACAATAAGGGGCAGGAGATAAAGCGACAGGAAGTGGAGAAACGTATGAGAAAAATGACGATAGAAGAACATTATATGAAAGAGGCGATCCGTCAGGCAAAAAAGGCGGCGGCGCTTAAGGAAGTGCCCATCGGCTGCGTGATCGTGTATGACGGGAGGATCATCGCAAGAGGATATAACCG
>CAKRNI010000157.1 GCA_934370915.1 uncultured Lachnospiraceae bacterium | reverse complement strand
CCGTCCGCGTGACCATCGGAAACGGTGCCGGGCACAACTTCTGGTGCGTCCTGTATCCATCCCTATGCTACACGGACTGCATTCATGCATCGATGCCGGAGGGATCGAAGGAGACGTTGAGAAGTCTGATCCCGGAGAACGATTATGAAGCGTTGCTGGGCTCCGGACCACAACGCTCGCCGTCGGATAAGGAATCGTCCACCAAAAAAAGTGGGCAGGGAACCGTTTCCCTGCCCACTGTAAAAATCCGTTTCCGGATCGCCGAACTATTTTCATGAAGGCCGGCCTTCTCTGGCCGCTCCCGGACTACTGGCTGAGCTTTAAGTTTCCTTTTACCGCCCAGTCATAGGTCTCCATCGCCTGAAACAATGCAAGATCACCTGTCTTCACCGCGATTTCCTTTGTCTTTAAGGCATTCTGCTGCTGCAGATACTCAAGACGTCCGATGGTCCCTAACTGCCATTTTCTGTCAGCCGTCTCCATCTTCGTCTTTTCCAGCTCGTAAGCTGCCTTTGCGGTCTGAAGCTCGTTCCGCTTCTGAAGAACGTCGTTGTAAAGATTTACGAGGGAGGAGGAGACTTCTTCCTTCTCCTGTTTGATCGTACGCTGTAGGTTCTGGTACTCGACAGATCCGGCGTCCTTATTATCGAGATCCAGCACATTGTAGCGGATCGTGAAGTTATTGTCCTGTGCCGCCTGCTTATCCTTTTCCGGATTCATTCCGTCGATCCTTGTAAGATCCGCCGCCGGAACATCCCTGATCTCCGGCACTGCGTCGTACTTCCAGCCAAGCATCGTGCAGAGTGTCTGGCGCAGCTTCTGCTCATTCGCCGTCAAGGTCAGCTTTGTTGCCTGAGTAGACTCCAGCTGCTGTCTTGCGGAAAGAACCTGGCTCTGGGTCACAAGACCGTTGGCTGCCTGATTCTGGGTCGACTGATAAACTGCCTCTAAGAGCGTAAGACCGCTCTCTAAGCTCTCCTCGTTGAGCTTTAACTGCTTGTAGCCGATCATGGCGCTCTGGGCACCGGCCTCCAGCGCTGCACGGTTCGCATCGATCACCTTGATATGCATCTGCTCCGGGGAGATCTGGGTCATGCTGTCGCCCATTAAAAGTACCTGCTCCGCCTGATAGTCCAGGAGCTCGGAATTGTAAACCAGCTGGGCATATGTCGTCGGAGCTGTTGGGAGCATGCCGATCAGGTCCTTCATCTGGTCTGTCATCCCGCTCATCTGATCAGCGGCATCCAGAATCGATGCCGATTTATCTGATAACTGGGATTTCAATTTTGTGACGTCCTTGGACGCATCCTTTTTGTCGGAATAGGTCTCCTTCAGCGTCTTAAATGTCGGGCTGTACACCTCAACGAGCTTCCCGATCTCGTCATATTCCAGCACATTATCCGCAAGCTTCTTCATCGTCGCGTCATCGTACTCATTTCCCGGCTGGGATACAAATCCGTTTTCGTCCGCGATTCCGGTCGCCTCGACCGCCTTTGTCTTTGCAAAAGAAGTCACAGGCGCTGCCGCAAGCGCAAACGCAAGTGCCGCCGGGATCACACGTCCTGTCAAATTTCTTTTCATTCTGCTTCTCCTTTAGCTCTGTGATGAGGAACCGATATCGAGAAGTCCCTCAAGCGCCCACTGATAATTTTCGATTGCTCCTGTGAGGTCCAGCTTCGCCGCTGTGTGGGATGCCTCGCTGGAGAGCCATGCGGACTCCGCCTGAAGGTATTCCTGACGGCTCATCATCCCGAATTCATTCTTCCGGTCAGCAGCCGCTTTATCGGCTTTTGCCGCCTCATAGAGCGTTTCCGATGCCTCATAGGCTTTCTGTTTCTGTTTCAGGTCCTTATACATAAGATCCAGAGAAGAACGGACGGAATCTTCCTGATCCTTGATATTTCTTGCCTTCGTGACTGCTCCGCCCGCCGATTTGGAACTCGTCATCCTTGTATCATACAGGGTATAATTCATCTCGATGGCCTTCGCCTCATCCTTCTTCGGATCAAAGGACGCGATCACGGAAAGATCCGGCTCCGGAACCGTCGCAATCTCCGGATCTGCGTTATAATCCCAGCCCAGCATTGTGATCAGTGTCTGTTTCTGGGTATTGAGGCCGGACGCTGCCTGAAGAGCACTTCCGTTTGCGGAATTTAAAGCATCCTCCACGGTCAGAACATCCTCCTTCGACATCATTCCCAGATCCTTTTTCTTTAACGCTGCCTCGTAATTCTGCTTTGCGATCTCCTGATTTAGAAGGGCGATCTCATACCGGTCCTTTAAGGTCTCATAGGTCCGCATTGCTTCCCTCGCGGTCTTTGTCTTCTCATTTCTCGTGATGCGGAGTCCGCGGAGCGCAGAGGAACCACCGGATCCCTTTCCCTTTGCGGCATCCTCCAGCTGCTGCGCGTATGCCCGCAGAGCATGCATATTTGCTTTATATCCTTTATACACGTCGCGGGATACTGTCTCGTCATACTGAACATCATTCGCATCCCGCTCCATTTCATCCGCCTCCGCGCGCAGATCTGCCGCCATCGCTAACATCTGGTCCTTCGTGAGACCCGTGGATCCGCCCGGATTATAGTAGAAGCTTTGCAGCTGGTTCTGATAATCGGTATTATACCGCTCGATGAGTCCCGGGATCTCCCAGTATTCCAGGGTGTTGTCCTTAAATTTTGCAAGTGCCGCCTCGTCATATTCTGTGACCGCGACATCCTTTGTTGATGCGAACGCGGAAATTTCTGTGCTCACCGCCGTCAGGGAGAAGCTTCCCACAAAGGCGGCTGAGAACGCGATCACTCCCGCTTTTTTCCATTTATTTCGTCTCATAGGTTTCCCTCCATCTATGAGCATAACGATTTCATCGCAGAAACGCAATAACGTTTCTCTTACATTTTCTTTCCAAATACGGCAATCCGGTGGCAATTTTTATCCCCTGGCTGCCGCTTCCAATGTTCAAAGTTTTAATCTACGTCAACGATTTCTTTCTTATCCTGATTCTTTCCGCTCATGATCACATAGAAGACCGGAAGAACAAGAAGTGCCATCGCCGTGGAGACGATCAGTCCGCCGACGTCAACGAGTGCAAGTCCCTGCATCGTCTTACCAGCGTTTCCGTAAGCCGCTGCCATCGGGATCATTGCCACGATCGTCGTGAGTGTTGTCATGAACATCGGACGCATACGGGTCGCGCCGGCTTCAATGACCGCCTCCTTAAAGTCCATCGTTGCCCGGTACTGGTTCGCCGTATCGACGTACAAAATACCGTTGTTTACTACCGTTCCGACTAACATTAAGAAGCCTAACAGGGAGGTCATGCTGATCGGGCAGTCCACTAACCATAAGAACAGGAAGGAACCGATCAGGGCGAACGGGATCGTCGTCATAACCATCAGGGAGAACTTCGGAGACTCAAACTGTGCCGCCATAACGACGAATACAAGGAATACGGCTGTCGCGATCGCCTGACCCAGAGATGCGAACTCCTCATTCATCATCTTCGTGTTCATGCTCTCCTTCATGGAGATCGAACCGTTTAAGTACTTGTCGATGACCTCCTTCTGGATCTTATCCTTCGTGGTGCTGTCCGCACCCTCTGTCAGCGTACCGGTGATGGTCACCTGATACTGCTTATCACTCTTTGTGATGCTCTGCGGGCTGTCCTTGAAGCCGATATCCGCGATATCCATAAGGGCTACGGATCCGCCGGTCGCTGTCGGAAGAACGATTCCCTGGAGCTTATCGATCGTATCGTACTCATCATCCGCGTACTCGACCTTTACATCGATATCATTTCCGTCAACATTCAGGGTTGTTGCCGTCGTTCCGCTGACCATCATGTATACCTGGGAAGCAACTGCGGTCGGGGAAAGTCCCTCTGCTGCTGCCTTGACCGGATCCACATTGATCTTTACAAGGGGAGCGCTGTTTTCAAGGGAAGAGTGGATATTTGTCGCATCCGGGCGCTTCTGGAGCTCGGAAACGATCTCATCCGATACCTTCTTTAAGTCGTCGTACTGTGTGCTGACAAGAATGTACTCGAGATCCTCCGTTGCTCCCATGGACATGGTGCTCATGGAGTTCTGGCTCTCGAGGCTCACGGAGCAGTCGGACCACTTCTGCATGTCACGTTTCCACTCCTTGATAACCTGATCCGTCTTTCTGCTTCTGTCATCCTTTAAATATGCCGTCAGGGTCGCTCCGCTTCCGCCCATATTCATGGAAAGTCCGGAGCTTCCGTAGGAGAGCATGTAGGAATCAAGATCCGGATCCTGGGTCACATAGTCCTCTGCTCTCTGGAGGATCTTATCGACCTCCTCGATCTTAAGACCCGGCTGGGTCTCGATCGTCACCGCGATCGTTCCCTGATCATCTGCCGGCATAAGCTCTGTCTTTAACTTTGTCGCAAGGAACAGGGAGAAGATCACAAGCACAACGACGGTTCCCATGACCATCGCTTTTTTCTTTAAAAGCTTCTCCATCAGGGAACGGTATCCGCTCTGCAGAGCTCTCATGATGCCGGAGGCCGGGGTATTTTCCTTCTCCTTCGGACGGTAGTACACGTAGCAGAGCGGTACAAGCGTCATCGCGGAGATCAGGGACGCGATCATACAGAATACGATCGTGAAGCCTAACGGCTTGAACATCTGGCCGCTCATTCCGGAGATCAGCGCTAACGGGATAAATACGACACAGGTCGTAACGGTACCACCGATGATGGATTCCAGAACGGCTGCCGTACCATCGATCGCCGCTTTTCTCGTTTCAATAAAGCCGCCGCCCTTATCCGTAAAGCGGAAGCAGCTCTCCAGAACTACGATCGAGTTATCAACCATCATTCCGACGCCGAGGACCAGACTCGACAGGGTGATGACGTTTAGCGTAAAGCCCATGACCTTCATGAGGATGAGCGCTGCTAAGATCGACACCGGAATAGAGGTTCCGACGATCAGGGATGCCTTGATATCGCCGAAGAACAGCCAGATGATGAGCATCGCGATAATGACCGCCATGATCATGGTCTGGAATACGCTGTTTAAGGAATCGCTGATCTGATCACTGTAATCGTTGACAACAACGTACTCCAGAGACGGATCCTGCGCTTTTAACGTTTCCATTGTCTCCTGGACTGCCTTGGAAACGGTAATGTGATCGCTGTCCTGATTTTTCTTGACACCGATCGTCATCGTGTCCTTGCCGTCGTAACGTCCGATACTGTCCTTTGCCTCAACGGTATTGTAGATATTGGCAACATCTTCCATATAGATGATGTTTCCGTTGCCCAGTGTGATCGGAATCTTCTTTAAAAGCTCCATCGTGTCAAAGGAGGTTCCGGATGTCACGGAAAGATCCTTGTTTCCGACGGAGGTACTTCCGATCGGCATGGAAAAGTCCGCAGACTTTAAAGCCGCAATGATGGTATTCATGTTCACATGATACTGGCTTAATTTTTCCGGGATCAGCTCCGCCTTGATGTAAGCCTCCTGACCACCGGATACATCGACACTGGCTACGGAGGTCAGCTTTTCGATCTCCGGAACGATATCGTCATTTACATAGTTATAGAGGTTATCCACGCTGTCATTGTTGACCGCAAGGGTGATAGACGGCGTACTGTTGATATCCATCTCAATGATCGTCGGGGTATCGACATCATCCGGGAGATCCGACTTGATCCCATCCAGCTTTTTCTTTAAATCATCGTAAGCTTTATCGATATCCTGGTCATAGTCATACTGGACCAGAACCATTCCGAAGTTTTCCGAAGACATGCTGGTGACGGAATCGACACCGGAAAGCGTTCCGATCTCATCCTCTATCTTGCTGATCACAAGCTGGTCCACATCATCCGGGCTTGCTCCCGGGTAGACCGCGCTGACGATCAGCATCGGCATATCCATTTCCGGGATCAGCTCAAGCTGGGATGAAAAGATCGAGCTGAGACCGAATACGATCAGGCAGAGCACAACAAGAACGGTTGTGACCGGCCGTTTTAAGACCTTTTTGGTAAGTCCCATGTTCCTTGTGCCTCCTTATTTTGCTGCCGTTTCCGCGGCTTCTGTAGTCTCTTCT
>CAKRNI010000156.1 GCA_934370915.1 uncultured Lachnospiraceae bacterium | reverse complement strand
GTTCCGCCTGACAAGTTGATTTCATTAAGGTGAGCGTGTCTTAAACCATTCACTCCGCCTGTAATCGTTCCACCTTGCATCGTGAACGTTGCATGGTCTTTCTTTAGCCCGCTATTTCTATATATATACACAGCCGTATTATTATCTGATTTGATTTCACCGCCCTTAATTGTTACTGATACACCACCTATTGCCTGGATTGCATAGCGATCAACTCCAGACGCTGATTTATCCCAAATTTTTATGTTTTCACCCTCTACTGTAAGGTTAGCAGCCTCCAATACAATTACAGCATCTTCTGCATTTTCCTTTCCAATGATCTGTCCATCCGTAATATGGATTTCACTGTTAGTTCGTCCATAAAATCCACTGCAGTTAATCTCTGACTGCAAGGTTCCGCTTCCTGTTACATTAACTTTTCCAGTAATTGCACCCTTTAAAGTCGTTGTCTTATTTTCATCCGCACTTCCAGTATCAATCGTTATGTCTTCATCAATTGGTGTTTCTATACTTCCTATTGTAATCTCTGGACCTGTAGCACCCGTATTTACTGAAACAATATCGTTTAAAATATCGGATACCTTCTGATTTTGAGCAGAATATGTAGCTGTTTCTTTATACTCTTTTCCGTCTGTTGTTACCTCATAATAGACTTCATAGCTTGTTCCATCCGAAGACAATGTAATTTTCGCGAGTTTAATCGCCCCAGATTTAAGCGGACTTGCAGGTTTATTTTCATCAACAAAGCGAATATAATTACCTACTGCTTTCAGAGTATAATTTGTATACTTATCTGCATTACCATTACCATTATCATACGCATTAACAACCTTTAATTTTATATTCTTACACAAATATTCAATATTGGTTTTCGATCCCTTAATCCAGTTAAACACAGGATTCACTCCCATAGTTGCATCACTTGGAACTACTAAAAAATTTTCTCTAATGCTTTGTACATTTTCCGCATTGATAACTGGATATGTCGAAGCCCCTCCGTAATAAATAGAACCACTTGTTGTTCCTGATGCGGATACATTAATATTTCCAGCTAAAGTCAGCTGCGTATTTTTTATCATATAAATTGCAAAAGCTTTTCCTTTTGTATTTTTTGCGAAAACACTTCCTCCGCTGATAGAGACCTCTTCACATTCTTTAATTGCAGCAATCGTATCCGTATCCTCTTTTATATTGTTGAGTTGTCCCCCATATATATCTATATCTTTTATATGTGCCAGTTGTCCATTCCATGTACCGCCTTTTATTTCAACACGACCCTTTCCGTTTCCAAAGACATTTCCATTAATTCTTCCTTCTTTTAAAGAAATTACGTCATTTTCATACATATAAAAGCCATCTACAGACTCAACAGTACCGCCACTTTGTTCAAAAATAACTGTAGAATTCGGAGCAGAAGACCTACGAATAACGTGCGAACCTGTCTTTACTGTTTTTATATCAGCCTCATTGTGTATAATAAATTTGTCATTTGAGCCAATAATAAATGCTTCAACTTCACTCGTATATGTGCCTTTCAAAGTCAATTCGCAGCCTTTCGTAAGTGTCGGCGCTCCGCTACTAATATTGACATTATCAAAATTAATATTTATGTTCGTATTTGTACCGAAACTCAAAATCTTGTTGAACGCATCTGTCAGACTATTTAAGTTCTCCCCATCTTCTGTCAGGCTTCCGCCAACAACCTTAAACTTCCCATCTGTCTGGCTGATCGAATACGTCCCTTCCGTAACTGTCTCCGCATTCATCGCACGCTTAGCCATTTTCTTCTTCGTCTCCGGGGTCTCTTTCCCATTCGATGCTGTCGCGGTCTCCTTCTCAAGGTCGGACTCGGTCGTCTCGTTTGAATCCACAGTTGTATCCCGCTTCTCGTCCGCATTGGACGCGCTGGCTGTCTCGGCCTCGGTTTTTTTATTCTCTTCTTCCCGATTTTCTTCCAGCGCAGGGATCGTCTCCGCTGTCGCCATAATTCCCATATCGCCATGATTGACCAGAAGGACTGCAATCAGGACTGCTGCTGACATACGTTCATACCATTTTCTCTTTCTCATATTCATTTCCCCCTTTATGACAGGTTCTTTCGGATTATACTTGCGAAATTTCAGACCATTCCACGGTTCATAGTTGATTTTATTATACGGCTTTGCTGTTCCACCCGCAATTCTTTCTGCACAAGATGTCAAAATTCCGCATAAGATGTCAAAATCAGGAATGATTCTCAGGAAATAACTCCCGTCTTTTTCATGTATAAACTGCCCTGTTTTCGTGAATCATTTTTCTATGAAAATAATTTGCGGAGGTTCTTATCATGGCAGGATATAAGGTTGAAATCTGCGGGGTAAATACTTCGAAGCTCCCGCTTCTGACAAATGAGGAAAAAACCGACCTTTTCAGACGGATCCAGAATGGAGATACGGACGCAAGAGAAACATATATTAAAGGAAATCTGAGACTTGTCCTGAGTGTGATTCAGCGGTTTTCGGGCAGCAGTGAGAATATCGATGATCTGTTCCAGATCGGGTGCATCGGACTTATCAAAGCCATCGACAATTTTGATCTGTCACAGAATGTGAAATTTTCAACTTATGCGGTTCCGATGATCTTAGGTGAGGTACGGCGGTATCTGAGGGACAATAATTCGATCCGGGTGAGCCGGTCTCTCAGGGACACGGCTTACAAAGCCCTCTCCGCAAGGGAGTTTCTCACGAAGAGAAACCTCCGGGAACCTACGATCATGGAAATTGCGGATGAGGTTGGGATCTCAAAGGAGGAAATCACCTACGCGATGGACGCGATCCAGAGTCCGGTGAGTCTTTATGAGCCGGTTTACACGGACGGCGGAGATCCGCTCTGTGTGATGGATCAAATCAGTGACAAGAAGAACCGGGAAGAAAACTGGGTGGAACAGCTTTCTCTGAATGAGGCAATGAAACGGCTGCCGGCAAGGGAGCGGAAGATCATTGATATGAGATTTTTCGAGGGAAAGACGCAGACGGAAGTAGCGGGGGAAGTCGGGATCAGTCAAGCGCAGGTATCCCGGTTGGAGAAGAACGCACTGAAGAGTATGAGGAATTACTTGAATTAAAAAAGACGTTTTCACGTGGATATCCAACGATACTCCGCTGTGAAAACGTCTTTTATTTACATGATTTTCTTAATTTTCAGCTATTCTGTGCTTTACCGGCACACGCTCTTTCCTATTTTGCTGTCTCCCCATATCTGGTCAGCAGTTCCACATAGAAGTCGATGCTGTCCGCCAGCTCTTCCACTCCGGTAAACTCATCAACGGCATGAACATGGTGGTCTCCCTTCGCGTAGATCGTAGAGAAACGGTATACACGGTCACTCATGTCATAGACAAATCTTGCGTCTGTTCCGCCGAGCATCATCTCCGGACACGGGATCACATCGCCGTAGATCCTGCTGCTGATCTCGACGAGAAGATCCTTGATCGCTCCGTCATACAAAGATGTCGGGGACGCGTTGCTGCCCTTGAGGACACGGACTTCCACCTCATCCGGCACGATGTCTTCCAGATGCTTCTTTACACTCTCAACGGTATCCCCGGTGAGGATGCGGCTGTTTACGACAGCTGTGACCTTCGCCGGAAGAATATTCGCCTGAGCGGAACCTGAGAGCATCGTCGGAACGACCGTCGTGTGGAACATTGCATCGAGAGCCGGATCTTTCCTGAAATACGGAACCAGCTTCTCAAGATTTTCATCCGGATTCTTGAGAAGCTCTGCAAGCTCCGGATTTTCTTTTGCCATATACGGAGCAAGAACTTCAAAGCGGCGGCGGATCGTATCCGTCACACGGTACGGCATTGGGTTCTCCTGAATCGCGATCAGTGCTTTTGCGATCATGGTCGTCGCGAAATTCTCGCCCGGACGGCTGGAATGTCCGCCTTTTGCCGTGTAGGAAAGTTCAAAATCCACATATCCTTTTTCGCAGAGTCCGATGGTGCAGAGTCCTTTCCCATCGATCCCGTAATCGCTTCCCGGGCGGACTCCGCCGCCTTCATCTAAAACAGCACCGAAGCGGATCCCTGTCCCGCGGAGCGTCTCCGCCGGAATCTTTCCGCCGGCTACCTCCTCCAAATATCCATAGGAGAGATACAGATCATAGTCCGGTTCGTAACCCTTTTCGAGAAGTGCCTCAACAGCCTCCAGCTGTCCGATGAGGTTGCTCTTGCAGTCGCTGGAGCCGCGTCCCCAGATCTTTCCATCTGCGATGGTTCCGGAGTATGGCGGATACGTCCACTTTTCAAGGTCACCTTCCGGGACAACATCCTGATGCGCCATCAGAAGAAGCGGAGCAGCGCCGGATTTTCCGGTTCCCTTCCAGTGATAGAGAAGTCCGGCCTGATCGGTATGTTCCAGAATCAGATGTTTATGTACCAACGGGTAGGTTTCCTTTAAGTACTCATGAAATGCCTCAAATTTTGTATAGTCTGTCAGTGAATGATCCGCGTTTGATACGGTTGCGAAGCGGACCGCACCTGCAAGGTGTTCCGCGCTGATCTGCGGATCGATTGTATGTTTTCCCATGTATCTTCTCTCCTTTGCTGTCGGATTCCTGTTGTCCTGTAACTTTACTTCAGCTCTTATTCTGCTTTCTTCTCCGCCTTCTCGCTCATCGCCTTGGAATTTACGATAATACGCAGGTGGGAACCTTCTCCACATTTGCCTTTTTCATCATGTACTTCGATATCGAACCAGAGCTTTCTTCTCTCGATGCTGCGAAGCTTCGCTGTAGCTGTCACTTTCATGCCAACCGGTGTCGGTGCTAAATGGCGGCAGTGGATCTCCGCTCCGACTGTCGTCTGTCCCTCTTCGAGGTAAGATTTTGCAAACTCCAACGCCGCGTCCTCCATCAGCGCCACCATATTGGGTGTGGAGAGGATTTTCGAACCGGCGCTGCCGATGCGTTTTGCGGTCATCTCATCTGTGACCGTCCATGTCAGGCTGTATGTCGGTGCATAGAGATCTGCCTTATCTGTCAGGATCGCAGCAACCGCTGTGCATGCCGGGCAGTCACAGAATCTTGCGCCTTCTGCCTTGATCTTCTTCGCATGCGCCTCGATTCCGGCCGCCTTCTCCGCGCCGAAGATCTTCTTTCCATCCTCAGATCCTGCGAAAGCGATCAGTCCGTCGATCGGGATAATATCTGCTGCGATCTCCTCGATCAGCGCTTTTGCCGCCTCATCCTGTTTTTCCGTATTGACAGCCGCAAGCCAGTTGTTTGCGGCTTCCTTTGCCTCAGCACAGCAGGACGACGCGTCTGCAAGTGCTTTTACTTTCTCGATCATTGCCTCTGTTTTGTTCATCGTTTATTCCTCCGTTCATCTTTTCAGACTACCGCTTGTGCCGCCAAATCAATTTTTCGGCCGGACGCTTCTCTGAATTTCGTCTTCAGGAACAGTCCTGTCCCCATTCTATCGCAGATATTTTAAAAATTCAATCAGCTTTTTTATCTGTTTTCAGACCTTTTCCCGGTATTGAGATCGTTTCTCTCAAATTTTCCACGGATTGTTTCCAGATTCACAGATTCTCCCTGCTGCACGCCTGCAGCTGGTGTTCATGCTCGTACTTCTCCTTTGTCGCAAGCCCTCCGCGGATATGCCGTTCCGCCTTGTTGATATCCAGAACCACCCGCGCCTGCGCCGCCAGAGAGGGATCGATATGGATCAGCCGGTCAGTCACGTCCTTGTGTACCGTACTTTTCGAAATTCCAAACCGTTTTGCTGTCTGTCTCACCGTCGCGTTCTCGTCAATAATATAGTTCGCGATCTGAATCGCCCGCTCTTCAATATATTCCTTCATAGGGGTTGCCCCTCGATGATATTTTTACCATCTTATTACCGGAGGTGAAAATTTATACGCGGGCAGCGAGAAATACAGGATAAACAACAAAAGTGCAGACCTGAGAACTTTCCGTAAAGACCTCAGATCTGCACATACCTTTTCCGTCTGTATTTTTCTTTCTTCTTACTTCACAACGATCTGGCAGCTTCTCATAGTCTCCAGAGCCGCCTCATGTTTTTCCCTCGTAACGCCTGC
>CAKRNI010000155.1 GCA_934370915.1 uncultured Lachnospiraceae bacterium | reverse complement strand
TCCTCTAACGTGTCACGGCCAAGATCATTGTAGCCGTATCCTGTAGTTCCGGCGAAATGGATATCGCTGACTCTCGCCTCCTGCATGGCTTTGATGACCTTTAACTGGTTATACTCGGCAGTCCTGTCGATCCTCTCAAAACGGTCATGCAGGCTCTTTTCGATCTCTCTTCCGTAGTTTAAAACTTTCTCGGAGATTCCAAGCTCTCCGTACATCTTTGTAAGTTCCATGATTTCTCCTTTTAACATCTATTGTAAGAATGAATTTTCAGCGCAGATGATCTGTCAGAATATTCCGTTTACGCAGATCCTCCGACATCCATGCAAGAATCTTTTCTCGATCAAAATCAAACTTTCCCTGATCCACCCAGATAACTTCTTTTTCTCTCTTAAACCAGGTGAGCTGGCGCTTCGCGAAATGTCTGGTATCGCGCTTAATGATGTAGACGGCTTCCTCCAGGGAGATCGTCCCGTCCAGGGCATCGAGGATTTCCTTGTAACCAAGTCCCTGCATGGACACCATGTCCCGCGTACAGCCCATCTCTTTTAATTTCTCCACCTCCGCCTGAAGGCCATTTTTCATCATGAGATCTACCCGCAGGTCGATCCTCTGATACAGGCGTTCACGGTCCATGTTGAGCACATAGTAAGCAAAGTTGTACGGTGATTCTTTCCGGCGCTCCGCCTCATTGTGTTCCGAAATTTTTGTCCCGGTCTTTTTATAGAATTCCAGCGCGCGGATCACACGCTTCACATTGTTCTCATGGATCGCCTCCGCGGATTCCGGATCAACTGCCCTTAACATATCGTGAAGACAGGAGGCACCCTTTTCTGATGCCAGATGCTCCAGCTCTTCCCGATACCCCAGGTCACCGTCATTCTCTGTAAAATCGATATCGTTCACCAGTGCCTGAATATAAAATCCGGTGCCTCCGGCGATGATCGGGATATGTCCAGCGGCATAGATCTCCTCCATGGCCCGTTTTGCAAGATTCTGGAACACCACCACATTAAATTCGTCCCATGGGTCAAGGACATCGATCAGGTGATGCCTGACACCGTCCATCTCCTCCCTCGTCACCTTCGCGGATCCGATATCCATGTGGCGGTACACCTGCATGGAGTCGGCACTGATGATCTCGCCGCCGACCTTTTTCGCAAGTTCCACGGAGAGGGCGGTCTTTCCGGACGCCGTCGGCCCGGTGATTATGATCAAAGGTTTTTTCATCATACGATCCTCTTAAATTTCTTTTCCATCTCATATTTGCTGATCGCGACGATCGTCGGTCTTCCGTGCGGGCAGTTATATGGATTCTCCAGTTTTAACAGTTCATCGATAAGCTTGTCCGCCTCCGCGAAGGACAGCTCGTTGTTTCCCTTGACCGCCGCCTTGCAGGACATGGAAGCGATCCGGTCATAGATGGACTCCACATTTTTCCCCATTCCATCATCGGAGAGACCGTCGATCAGTTCCATCAGAAGATCTTTTTTTGCCAGAGAGAACAGATTGTCCGGCACTGCGCGCACCGCGTACTCATTTCCGCCAAACGGCTCGATCTCAAAGCCAATGTCCGTGAATACCTTCATATGGCGCTTCAGGAGATCCTCCTCCTGTAAGGAGAGTGTCAGGATGATCGGGGGACTGATGAACTGGGAGGTATATTCCCTCGTCTTTAAGGAAGCGAAGTTCTTCTCAAACAGGACTTTCTCATGGGCGGCATGCTGGTCGATGATGTAGAGGCTGCCGTCGTACTCCACAAGCCAGTAGGTCTCAAAAACCTGACCGATCAGGCGATGGCGCTTTCTCGCGGATTCTGAAAGAAGGCGGTTGTCGAACATTTCCATCTGCTCAGGAGGCGCTTCCTTCTCTGCCAGAGGTGCTTCTTTCTCAGCCGGGACCGCTTTCTTCGCAGCCAAAGCCGCACCTGTCGCCTCCGGAGCTTTCTCTTTCTCTTCCAAAGCCGCAGGCATTGCTGCCACTCCTGTCTCTTCCGGTACTCCCGCACCATATGACGGTGATTCCGCGGAAACTGTGGCCTTTATTGCCCCTGCCTTCTCTATCGACGCATTATTCCCACACTCTTTTGGCTGCTGTGCCTGTGTGCGTTCCTGCGGCAGTTCCCTCGTGAGCGGCTTCGGCGGCAGAATCCACCTGCTCTCCTGCTTCTTCTCCCCATAAGCCGGACGTTCCTCGCGGATTCCCATGGCTTCCAGGCGGCGGCGCTCAAAAGGTTCCGGTCCATGACCATTCTTTGCCGGAGTATTTATTCCGTTTCCCGGAATAATGTTCCGCGCTGCGGCACTTTCGTTTTTCTCGAGCTCCCGCTCTTCCCGTTCCGACATGAGGCTCACGTTCGGGATCAGTTCTTTCCCGGAGAGTGCATCCGTTACCGCCTGACAGATCACGCGGTACATGCTCTCACCGTCCTTGAACCGGAGTTCCATCTTCGACGGATGCACGTTCACATCGATATACTCCGGCTCTACCGTGAGATGCAGAAGCGTAAAAGGATATTTGTGCTGCATCATGTAGCTCTTATATCCGTCCTCGATAGCTTTGGACACGAGTCCGCTCTTAATGTATCTCCCGTTGATAAAATAATTCTCAAAATTCCTGTTTCCACGGGCAATCAATGGTTTCCCGATAAATCCGGAGATCTTTACCAGCCCGTTTGACACTTCTACCGGAAGAAGGTTTGCCGCGATCTCCCGGCCGTAGATGGTGTAGATGATATCCTTCAGATTGTGATTCCCCGATGTGTGAAGGCGGCTCTGGTTATTCACGATGAGCCGTATGGAGATCTCCGGGTGGGACAGGGCGATCTTTTCTACAAGATCCGCCACATGGGTGCCCTCTGTGGTCTCCGTCTTCAAAAATTTCCGTCTGGCAGGTGTGTTGAAAAAGAGATTTCTGGAGATAAATGTAGTTCCATCCGGTGCGCCGATCTCCTCGAGGCCTTTCTCCTCGCCTCCCTCGATCCGGTATCTGGATCCCGTAAGGCTGCCGGAGGTCTTCGTGATCAGTTCCACCTGGGACACTGCCGCTATGCTGGAAAGTGCCTCGCCGCGGAAGCCTAAGGAGGACACCGTCAGCAGGTCCTCTGCAGTCCGGATCTTGCTGGTGGAATGGCGCAGGAACGCCAACGGAAGTTCTTCCTTTTTGATCCCGCATCCATTGTCCGTGATCCTGATAAATCCGATACCGCCCTGACGGATCTCCACAGTGATCGCCGTGGAACCGGCATCGATGGCATTTTCCATTAACTCTTTCACAACGGAAGCCGGCCGCTCCACGACCTCTCCCGCAGCGATCTGGTTGATCGTACTCTGGTCCAGAACCTGAATCGGCATAGTCTCTCTTCCTCTCTTCCCTTACTGCCAGCGGTTTTTCAATTTCGTCTGTAATCTGTACAGCGTATTCAACGCATCAATCGGGGTCATGCTGGAAAGTTCAAGATCCCCGAGTTCCTTTATGATATCGTCATCCTTCACCGTATCGAAGATCGACATCTGGTTGAGATCCACCTCGTCCGGCTTTGCCACTGCCTTGTGCTGCGGGGACGCGCTCATCTGGGCGATCTCCTTTGCCTGCGCGGTAATATCGGCACTGGCAAGCTCTTCCACAAGCTCTTTCGCTCTGGCGATCACCGGATCCGGTACACCCGCAAGCTTCGCGACCTGAATACCATAGCTCTTATCTGCGCCGCCCTTTACGATCTTTCTGAGGAATACAATATCATCCCCCTGTTCCTTCACGGCAATGCAGTAGTTGTTGACACCGCTTATGGTTCCCTCAAGCTCTGTGAGCTCGTGGTAGTGGGTCGCAAACAGAGTCTTCGCTCCGAGGATCTTCGGGTTGCTGATATGCTCAATGACAGCCCATGCAATAGCGAGTCCATCAAAAGTGCTCGTGCCGCGACCGATCTCATCGAGAACCAGCAGGCTGTTCTTTGTAGCATTTCTCAGAATATTCGCGACCTCAGTCATCTCCACCATGAAGGTGCTCTGTCCGGACGCGAGGTCATCGGAGGCACCGACTCTCGTGAAGATCCTGTCGCAAATTCCGATGTTTGCTTCATCTGCCGGGACAAAGCTTCCGATCTGCGCCATGAGGACGATGAGGGCTGTCTGTCTCATGTAAGTAGATTTACCGGCCATGTTCGGTCCTGTGATGACGGAGATTCTGTTTTTGCCGTTATCCAGATATGTATCGTTTGCAACGAACAGGCTGTCCCTGATCATCTTCTCCACCACCGGATGACGGCCGTTTTTGATGTTGATCAGTCCCTTTTCGTTGATCTTTGGCTTTACATAATTGTTCCGCATGGACACTGTGGAGAGGGACGTGAACACGTCAATGCCAGCAATGGCCTTTGCGGTACTCTGGATCCGCAGGACTTTTTCCGCGATCTTGTCACGCACATCACAGAAGAGATCGTACTCTAACGTATAGAGACGGTCCTCCGCTCCCATGATAATGTCCTCAAGCTCCTTCAGACGGTCTGTGGTGTACCGCTCCGCGTTTGTCAGTGTCTGCTTGCGGATAAAGTAATCCGGTACAAGCTCCTTAAAGGAATTCGTCACCTCAAAATAGTAACCGAAAACTTTATTGTATTTGATCTTTAAGTTCTTGATGCCTGTCTTTTCTTTTTCTTCTGTCTCAAGATCCGCGAGCCAGCCTTTTCCCTCGGTTTTCGCCTTCCGGTACTTATCTGCCTCCTCACTGTAACCGTCCTTGATGATATTTCCTTCGCGGACCGTGATCGGCGGCTCGTCAACGATCGAACGGTCAATGAGGTCATAGAGATCCCGGAGCGGATCAAGATCCTCATTGATCTGTTTTAAAAGATCGCAGGAAAACTCCCCGAGAATATCCTTGATATATGGCAGCATCTCCAGAGAATTCTTGAAGGCGAGAAGGTCTCTCGGGTTTGCCGTCTTGTAACTGATCCGTCCCATAAGCCGTTCCAGGTCATAGACGGAATTTAAATATTCCCGGATCTCCTCCCTTGAGATATAATTCATGTTCAGCTCCTCGATGGCCTGCTGACGGCGCTCAATCTCTTCCTTATCGATCAGCGGCTGCTCTATAAAAGAGCGGAGAAGTCTCGCTCCCATCGCCGTTTTCGTCTTATCGAGGACCCAGAGCAGAGAGCCTCTCTTCTGCTTCTCCCGCAATGTCTCCACGAGCTCAAGATTCCGTCTTGTGGAGGTATCGATCATCATGAACTGCCCTGTCGTGTACGGAGTGATCTTCGTCAGATGGGACAGGTCATTCTTCTGTGTCTCATAAAGATACTGCAGCACTGCTCCTGACGCGATCATTCCGTTTTCATAGTCACCGAGTCCCAGGCCCTCGAGACTCATCACCTTGAAGTGTTCTTTCAGGATCTTTCTGCAGTCGTCATCTGAAAAAAAACGGTTTTCCAGAGCTGTCACGGCAAAATGATACCGCTCTTTTAATTCATTCATATCCAGCCCGGACATAAAAAGTGCCTCATTGCACACAAGCTCCGACGGCGTAAATTTATTGATCTCGTCGAGAAGTGCCCTCTCGCTTGTCACCTCCGTAACAAAAAAATCGCCGGTCGTGATGTCGACCGTCGCAATTCCGTAATTATTTCCGGTATAAACAACCGCCATCAGATAGTTGTTCTTTGTCTCATCCAGAGCCTGGGCGCTTGTGATGGTTCCCGGCGTCACAACGCGGATGACTTCACGCTTTACAAGGCCCTTTGCCAGCTTCGGGTCCTCCATCTGCTCAGCGATGGCAACCTTATATCCTTTCTGGACGAGTCTTGTGAGATAGCCCTCCACCGCATGGAACGGTACACCGCACATCGGCGCACGTTCTTCCAGACCGCAGTCCTTTCCTGTCAGCGTCAGCTCCAGCTCTCTCGAAACCGTCTTGGCGTCCTCAAAAAACATCTCGTAGAAATCACCCAACCGGTAAAAAAGGATACAGTCCGGATACTGCTTTTTTGTCTCGAGATAATGTGTCATCATTGGTGAAATCTGTCCCACGTCTTTTCTCCTATTCCTTAACATGCCCACAGCGCCCGAAGCACTCGGCTCCGGGCGTCACATGT
>CAKRNI010000154.1 GCA_934370915.1 uncultured Lachnospiraceae bacterium | reverse complement strand
CCTTTACATTTCCGGCAAGGATGGAAACGAGACGCTGTCTTGTCTCAAGTCCTTTCCAGCCCATATGCGGGGTGAGGATCACGTTGTCGAGGGTGTAGAGCGGGTTGTCGGCTTTCGGCGGCTCAGTTTCCTGAACGTCAAGGCCTGCGCCTGCGATCTGGTGCTTTTCAAGCGCTTCGATCAGAGCCGGTTCATCGATGAGAGCACCGCGGGAAGTGTTGATCAGGAAGGCGGTCGGCTTCATGAGCGCAAGAGTCTCTTTATTGATCATATGCTTTGTCTGCGGAGTTAACGGGCAGTGCAGGGAAACATAGTCACTGTTCTTTAAGACGGTCTCAAGATCTACATAGCGGATGCCGTCCTCGTCGGCTCTCGGTGTTCTTGTATACACGAGAATGTTCATATCGAGTGCTTTCGCAATCTTCATCACGGTCTTTCCGATATGTCCGGCGCCGATGATTCCTAAAGTCTTTCCGTTTACCTCAACGTGGGGAACCTGAAGATTTTTCGTAAAGTTATCATGGTTTCCGTTTGCCAGCATCTTCATCTGGACCTGCATCGTGGAGCTTAAATTTAAGATCATCATGATCGCTGTGTGGGCTACGCGCTCAGAGCTGTATGCCGGGATATTGCAGACGGTGATCCCCATCTCTCTTGCAGCATCGAGATCCAGGTTGTTGTATCCGGTACCGGCCTCGCAGATCAGCTTTACGGAAGCCGGGAATTTGCGGATCAGGTCACCGTTTACCGGCATCTCCTTTGTGACGATAATATCAGCTCCTTCAATGCGCTCTAAAAGCTGTTCCGGGGTGGTATCATCGTAGACGGTCACGTCGGAAGAGAGAACGGAAAAGTCGAGATTTCCGTCGAAGTTCATTTTTTTCGCGTTTAATACAACGGTCTTGGCGTTCATGGGTCAATCCTCCTGAGAATGGTATTAGTTCGTGATTAGTGGATATGTTTATTATAGCGCTCTTGAAACAAAGTAACAATAGAGATTTTGACCATCGTTTTAGTATTGTCGTGGCCTGATGGGGATTCCGACGGCTTTATCCGTCTGAAACTTGTGTGCCCAAGAGCAATACTTCCGGAAGAACTTAAAAGGGCCTGTGAGACAGTGAATGGGAAATATGCCACTGCCTAAGTGCTGGAAATCAGTGTGAAGCTACTTGCGCTGTCAGGATTTCGGAAGTATACTTATGCCATAAAATTTGAAATGGATGGAATCATATGCTTGGATTAAAACCGGTAAAACTGATGCCTGCGAGGGAGCGGGTCGCTTCGGCGCTCAGAAAGGCAATTATATCGAGACAGATTAAGGAAGGCGAGACGCTGGCGCTCGAGGCGACGGCTCAGGAGCTTGGGGTGTCGATCACTCCCGTGCGGGAGGCGTTTCAGATTCTCGCGAGGGATGGGCTTTTAGAACTGAAACAGAATAAAGGAGCCACCGTTTTAGGGGTCACGGAAAAGACACTGCGGGATCACTATCAGATCCGGGCAGTGCTTGAAGGGTACGCCTGTGTGCTCTGCGTGGAAACCGGGGCAGATCTCTTAGCCCTGCAAAACTGTCTGAAGGTATCGGAGGAGATGATCGCTTCCGGAGACAGCAGCAGATATTCGGATATGAACCAGTCGTTCCATTACGAGATCTGGAATGCGTCGGGGAATGAGAAGCTTGTGACAATGCTCTCAGAACTCTGGAACGGACTTTCCATGGGAGTCCAGACGACGGAGATGGAGTACGCGAAGAAATCGTTTGCGGAACATAAGGAAATTTATGAGGCGATCGCGGCGAAGGACGCGGAGACCGCGAGAGCGCGGATGGAGAAACATATCAGGAGAAGCCTGGATGATATGCTGACGCGGTACAGAAAATAAACATGATTTATCTATAATGCACAAAAACATAAGCTAAAAATTAGACAGTATGATGAAAAAGTAAAATTGGTATTGACTTTTTCATCATACTGTTTTATTTTAAATACATAAATTGTATACATGATAAAAAATAAAATATCAAATACAAGAAATCAACACGCAGACGAAAATCAAGTGGCTGCCGGAAGTCAAAATTAGAGCACGGACAGTCAAAAATTTTAAGGAGGTTATATGATGAACAGAGAGGAGCAGGTGGAGAAGCTTACCACATATATCGCCCATTTTACGGACTATATCGGAAAGCATCTCCCGGACGATGTAAAGGCAAAAATTTCAGAATTAGCAGAGGCGGAGACAAACCCGCTTGCAAAGTCCATCTATGAGACAATGAACTTAAACCAGAGATTAGCCTCTGAGTTAAACAGACCGAGCTGTCAGGATACCGGCGTGATCCAGTTCTGGGTAAAATGCGGAACAAAGTTCCCTCTGATCGATGATCTGGAAGTTCTTTTAAAGGAAGCGGTTGTCCGCGCGACTGTGGATGCTCCGCTCCGCCACAACAGTGTCGAGACTTTTGATGAATACAACACCGGAAAGAACGTCGGAAAAGGAACACCGACCGTATTCTGGGATATCGTCCCGAACAGCGATCAGTGTGAGATTTATGTCTACATGGCAGGCGGCGGATGCACACTTCCTGGAAAAGCGATGGTTTTAATGCCAGGTGCCGGATATGAGGGTGTTGCGAAGTTCGTTCTGGACGTTATGACAAGCTACGGCTTAAACGCATGTCCTCCGCTTCTTGTTGGTGTAGGCGTTGCCACATCTGTCGAGACTGCAGCACTTCTTTCCAAGAAAGCACTGATGCGTCCGATCGGAAGCCACAATGAGAACGAGCGTGCCGCAAAGATGGAAGCACTTCTCGAAAAGGGAATCAATGATATTGGTCTCGGACCGCAGGGCATGGGCGGAAAAGCATCCGTCATGGGTGTCAATATCGAAAACACCGCAAGACATCCATCTGCAATCGGCGTGGCAGTAAATGTTGGCTGCTGGTCCCACCGTCGCGGACACATTATCTTTGATAAAGACTTAAATTACACGATCACAACACATTCGGAGGTGACTTTATAATGGTTGAGGTAAAGAACGGAAAGAAAATTCTGACAACACCGATCAGCGCTGAGGATCTCGAGGGGATCCATGTAGGCGATATCGTATATTTAAACGGAAGCATGACGACCTGCCGTGACGTGTCTCACCGCCGTCTTGTGGAAGAGCACAGGGAACTTCCGGTGGATGTAAAAGATGCGGCGATCTTCCACGCAGGACCGATCATCCGCCCGCTTCCGGATGACAAATTTGAGATGATCTCCATTGGACCGACAACGAGCATGAGAATGGAAAAGTTCGAGAAGGAATTCGTGGAGCAGACCGGCGTCCGCGTGATCATCGGAAAAGGCGGCATGGGCCCGAATACGGAGTACGCATGCAAGAACTTCAAGGCGATCCACTGCGTATTCCCGGCCGGATGTGCTGTTGTTGCCGCAACCCATGTTGAGCAGATCGTGGAAGCACAGTGGAGAGACCTCGGAATGCCGGAGACCTTATGGCACTGTGATGTGAAGGAACTTGGACCGTTAATCGTCTCCATTGATCCGGACGGAAGAAATCTCTTTGAGGAAAACAAGGTCACATTTAACGAGAGAAAAGATAAGGCGTTAGAGGAGATCTATCCGCAGGTAAGTTTTATCAAATAAAGATAACAATATAATAAGTTTTGGGGGAGTACATCATGGATAATAAATTAGTCATCTGCATTGTCATATTTGCATTGACGCTTTTAAGCTATATTATCAATAAGATCCCGATGTGGGTCACTGCACTTTTATCACTCGCTGCGCTCTACATTACCGGCTGTGTGGACGCAAACGGTGCTCTCGGTGGATTCGCAAATGTCAATACGATCCTCATGGGTGCGTGCTTTATGGTAGCATCGGGATTCCGCCGCACATCGCTCGTAAAGATCATGTGTGACTGGCTTTTGAAGCTCACAAATGGTTCATTCATGAAAGTTTATTTCGGATATCTGCTGCTTGGCGTATTGTTGACAAACTTCATGGGAAGCCCGATGGTTGTTTATGCTATTATTGGACCGTTACTCTGCGCACTCTGTGACAGAACCGGAAACAGCCGTTCCAAGTACATTTTCCCGTTAATGGTTATCGTGGTTGCCTGCTGTTTCGCACTTCCTCTTCCGACCTCCATCCAGAAAGCCGGTGAGTTCAACGGTTATTTGGAAACTTACCAGTTTACCGGATTGGAATTTGCTCCGCTCGATTTCTTCTTTGCAAGATTTCCGGTTATCATTCTCTGCCTGGTATGGGCTATGACGATCGGACCGAAAATGTGTCCGAGCAAGGCGGCAGTTGAACTTGCGGCAGCAGAAGAACAGAAGGATATTTCCAGCAAATTGTCCCCGATGGTTGATAAAATTGGTATGGTGATCTTTGTCGTAACCATGATCGGTCTGATTTTCTCCACACAGCTCCACATCGCATCCTGGTGGATCGCCCTTGCAGGCAGTATCCTGATGGCGATGTTCGGAGTTGTGGATCAGAAAAAGGCTCTGGCTGAGATCCCGTGGGAAATGCTGATCCTCTATGCAGGTGCTCTTGCACTTGGAAACGGACTTGTAAATACAGGCGCCGGTGACGCGATTGGTGGCTGGCTCGCGACAGCAGTCGGTGGTACCCACAACAACTACCTCTTAGGCGCTTTATTCTTCGTCATTCCGTTCTTCATGACCCAGTTCATGCTGAACCGTTCCGTGCAGGCAGTATTTGTTCCGATCTGTCTTCTGACCTGCCAGTCCTTAGGGGCAGCCCCGATGGGACTTGTTATGTGCGTGGCATCTGCATGCCAGACTGCATTTATGACACCGATGGCGACACCGGCAGTAGCAATGTGTATGGGAGAAGGCGGATATGATCTGAAAGCGCTCTTTAAGAGTGGCTGGCTGATCTGTATTCTGCTTTCAATCGTCAATGTTGTTTATACCATGACTGTATATCCTGCATTCTGATTTTACGGGGGAGATCTGGATGCGATCTCCCTCGCGGATAAATTTTTATAGGAGGAACTACCATGAAGATCACAGATGTAAAACTTGTTTTTGCGAAACATTACCTGTTCGTCCATGTTTACACGGACGAGGGCATCGTCGGACTCGGAGAGGCGGGCAACTGGGGTTATCTGATGGCGACAGCTGCGGCTATTGAGAAATTCAAGGAATATTTGATAGGAAAAGATCCGTTTAAGATTGAGGATTTTAACCAGAATTTTTACCGTTCCGTATATTTCCGCGGATCCGTAGTCATGAGTGCAATTTCCGCCATCGATATCGCACTCTGGGACATCAAGGGAAAAGCTCTCGGCGTACCGGTCTACGAGCTGCTCGGCGGTCTCACAAGAGATAAGGTCCGTGTTTATGCATCTCCGATGGTGCGGGATAAGGATCCGGAACAGTTGGCGAAGCGCTATATTGACCTGAAGAAGCAGGGATTTACAGCAGCGAAGATCTTTGTCAACGGAAATGACAAGTCCTTAAAAGAAGGCCATGACGAATATTTCTCCGGTCGTATCGAGATGGAACTTGAAAAAGTGAAGATCTGCAGAGAAGCCGTGGGATATGATTTCGATTTCATATTAGAGGCACACCGTGGAATGACGCTTCCGGAAGCAGTTGCGTTCGGACGTGCAGTGGAGCCATATCGCCCGATGGTTCTGGAGGATCCGGTGACACCGGATAATTACGATACCATGGCGGAAGTCGCGTCAAAGATCGGCGTTCCGATCGCTACCGGTGAGCGCTTCACAAGTCTCAGAGAATTTGAGGTCCTGATGAGCCGCCATGCTGCTCAGTATGTCCGCCCGGACGTATGCGCCATCGGTGGAATCACCACCGCAAAGAAGGTAGCAGCGATCGCGGAGGCACACGATGTTCTCGTGATCCCGCACAATCCGTTAGGTCCGGTATCCACCGCAGCCTGCCTGCAGATCTGCGCAAGCATTCCGAACCTTGGAATTCAGGAGCTCCCGGGATTCTGCCTGAATGGTCAGGAAGATGCAATGGTGAAGGAACCGTTAAAATTCAAGGACGGTTATCTGGAAATCCCATCCAAACCTGGTATTGGTGTGGAACTTTCGGAGAACGCATCGGAGCTTTATCCGCTTCATGAGCGTGGAAGCAACTCCGCAAAACGGTACTTTGACGGTTCTGTCAAAGA
>CAKRNI010000153.1 GCA_934370915.1 uncultured Lachnospiraceae bacterium | reverse complement strand
GTAAGTTTTATACAGTTCAGAAAGGTCCATTTCCTCCACAAAGGCACTTACCAGACGAACCGGATCATCAGATGGAATAGAAATCTCTAAATCCAGCGGAAGTTTGATTTGATAATACAGAGAAAAAGAGGTATAATCTTTCTGTATTATTTTGTTTAGTCGCATAAACTGATTATACCACGAACGCCGGGCTTTTCGAAGCTCGGCGTTTTGTGTTGAGAATATGAAATGAGCTGCCGCACGTTAGTGCGACAGCCCCTTCTTTTTGCCCCTTTTCTATTTACGCTAAAAATAACTTGCATTCACAAATCTTTTTACCTTTCCTCTCCCCCCTTGACACACCTCCGCCACAGATTCCTCAAGGTTTCACCACAAAGTATTCACAGCTTAATCACATTTCACTGATATACTTAAATCACCAAAAGGAAAATATAACCAACCAAAAAATTCAGGAGGTTTCATTATGAAAAAGAAGATTATGACTCTCGCGCTTACCGCAGCAATGGCTGCTTCTATGGGAATGACCGCTTTTGCAGGACAGTGGGTACAGAACACCACAGGCTGGTGGTGGCAGGAAGATAACGGCTCCTACCCGGTATCCCAGTGGAAATGGCTGGATGGAAATAAAGACGGCATCTACGAATGCTACG
Organism: uncultured Lachnospiraceae bacterium; assembly: GCA_934370915.1. GTDB lineage: Bacteria > Bacillota > Clostridia > Lachnospirales > Lachnospiraceae > Pilosibacter. The sequence goes on along the minus strand of CAKRNI010000153.1, from coordinate 5,531 downwards.
CATTTGATTCAAACGGATATATGTACGCGGACACAACAACTCCGGACGGTTATACAGTGAACAAAGAAGGGGCCTGGACCATCGGCAATTCCGTACAGTTAAAATTTGCGAAAGATCTGCAGAATGAATCCGGATCCAACGATAATACCGCTGCTGATAACAGCACATCTGACAATACGGTTTACACAAACGAGGATATGGTCGGAACCTTCAAAATCGATGACGAAGACAGAGATGATTATTATGAGCTGATGATCGGTGCCGGTGACTCCATTGCAGCGATCTATTATGATACAGATGGAGAAAGCCATGTATACAGCTTTGCGAAATCCACAGATACAAAGTATCGTGATTCCTCCCGTACACGCAATCTGACGATCGTAGACTATGATACGATCATTGTAAACGATAAGACCTATATCAGAGAATAATAGCTGACCGCTCTATCTCTTTAAGGCATGAGGCTTTCTTCCTGTCAACTATAATTTCCATACCTGCTCCCCGCCCCGGCTTGAAATCTTCCTGCCGGGGTGTCTATTGTATCGCAGGATAGAAAAAGCGTATCAACCGATGTATTATCACATCTTTTGATACGCTTTTTTCATGATAACAGTTCCGCCTCACGGCATTCCCGTCTCTTACTATTCTACATCCTGTCCACCCTTCACCTGCGGCCGTCCAAGGCTTTCCCATTTTAAGAAGGCGCTGATAAATCCGTCGAGTCCGCCGTCAAGCACAGCGTTTACGTTTCCGCTCTCAAAACCGGTACGGTGGTCTTTTACCATCGTATACGGCTGAAGCACGTAGGAACGGATCTGGCTTCCCCAGCCGATGTCTTTCACATCACCGCGGATATCGGAGAGCTTCTCCGCGTTTGCCTGCTGCTTTAACATATACAGCTTTGCCTTTAACATCTGCATTGCCTTGTCCTTGTTCTGGAACTGGGAACGCTCATTCTGACACTGCACAACAACGCCTGTCGGAATATGTGTGATACGAACCGCGGAGGATGTCTTGTTGATGTGCTGTCCGCCGGCACCGCTGGAACGATACGTATCAATCCTTAAATCATCCGGGTTGATCTCGATATCAAGGTCTTCCTCGATATCCGGCATTACGTCGCAGGATACGAAGGAAGTCTGACGTTTTCCGTTGGCATTGAACGGAGAGATTCTTACAAGGCGGTGTACACCCCTCTCGGACTTTAAGTAACCGAACGCATTCTCGCCGTTGATCTGGATCGTAACCGACTTGATTCCGGCTTCCTCGCCGTCAAGGAAGTCGAGAACCTCCACCTGATATCCTTTCCGCTCTGCCCAGCGGCAGTACATGCGGTATAACATACTGCACCAGTCACAGGACTCGGTTCCGCCTGCACCTGCATTCAATCTCAGGATCGCATTATTATTGTCGTACTCCCCTGTCAGAAGCGTGCGCAGACGAAGAGCGTCGAGCTCGGATGTAAACTCATCAAGCATTTCCTGAATCTCCGGAACGATCTCCGGATCATTCTCCTCGTATCCCATCTCGATCATCAGGCCGATCTCCTCGTACTGGTTCCGAAGCTTGTTGTACTCTGCGACCGTATCTTTCAGGTTTTTCGCTTCCCTCACAAGTCTCGTGGATTTCTCCGCGTCCTCCCAGAAGCTCGGTTCCTCCATGGTCTTGTCCAACTCGTCGATCCTTCTGATCTTCGCTTCCAGATTCAGGGAGTCCCCGACCTCCTTCAGTGGAGTTTCATATGTGGATAATGTATATTTAAACTGGTCTAACTCAACCATAGAATCTGTCCTTTCTAATAACATTTCACCAGAGACCGCCCATTCACTGTGCGGACCATACAGAATGTTACCTTTCCTATAATGATTTAACAAGGTCAGCGCAGGGATTCCGCGCTGACCATCATTTCATGAAACAATTGGTGTTGATCCTATGCTAACGGTTTTCTTCCGCAGCACTGTTTATATTTCTTGCCGGATCCGCACGGACACGGATCATTCGGATAGATCTTCTGTGTCTGACGTCTCTGCGGAGCTCTTGCCGCGGAATCGTCACGGTTTGTACCTGTAACCTTGGCAGCCGGCTCTCTCTCCACCTTCTCCTCTACACGGATATGGCAGAGGATACGGATCGTATCTTCACGGATCGCAGCAGTCATATCATCGAACATCTCGTAAGCGTTCATCTTGTACTCTACGAGCGGATCACGGTTACCGTAGGCCTGTAAACCGATACCTTCACGGAGCTGATCCATATCGTCGATATGGGACATCCACTTGTTGTCGATTACCTTTAAGAGAACGACACGCTCGATCTCACGCACCTGCTCTGCATCCGGGAATTCTGCCTCCTTGGATTCGTAGAACTTCGTTGCCAGCTCTTTTAACATGTGCTTGAATTCGTCCTTGCTCATCTTGCTGATCTCGTCGGTCAGCTCGATCGGCTTTAACGGGATGATTGGAAGAAGAAGATCATTTAATTCCTTGAAGCCCCAGTTCTCCGGAGTCTGCTCGTCGCTGACGGACATATCCACAGCGCCCTCAACGATATCGTTGAGCATCTTCATGATCAGCTCGCGCATGTTCTCACCGTCAAGTACCTGACGGCGCTCTGCATATACGACCTCACGCTGCTCGTTGTTGACCTCATCGTACTTTAAGAGGTTCTCACGGATACCGTAGTTGTTTGTCTCGATCTTCTGCTGTGCTTTTTCGATCGCGGAAGATAACATCTTGTGCTCGATCTGCTCATTCTCCGGAACACCGAGGGCATTGAACATGCTCATTAACTTGTCGGAACCGAAGAGGCGCATCAGGTCGTCCTCGAGGGAGATATAGAAGCGGGACTCACCCGGATCACCCTGACGTCCTGCACGTCCGCGGAGCTGGTTATCGATACGTCTGGACTCGTGGCGCTCTGTACCGATGATCTTTAAGCCGCCGAGAGCCTTTGACTCATCGTCAAGCTTGATATCGGTACCACGGCCTGCCATGTTCGTCGCGATAGTCACCGCGCCGTGAATACCGGCCTGGGCTACGATCTCAGCCTCCAGCTCATGGTACTTTGCGTTTAAGACTTTATGCGGAACCCCGCGCTTCTTTAACATCTGGCTTAACATCTCAGATGTCTCGATGGTGATCGTACCGACGAGGACCGGCTGTCCTTTCTCGTGGGCCTTTACGATCTCCTCAACAACTGCATGGAATTTTTCTTTCTTTGTCTTATATACCGCGTCATTTAAGTCTTTACGGATAACCGGACGGTTTGTCGGGATCACGATAACATCCATACCATAGATATTACGGAACTCTTTCTCCTCCGTCTGGGCTGTACCGGTCATACCGCCTTTTTTCGCATACTTATTAAAGAAGTTCTGGAATGTGATCGTTGCGAGGGTTCTGGACTCTCTCTTAACGTTTACATGCTCCTTCGCCTCGATGGCCTGGTGGAGACCGTCGGAGTAACGGCGGCCCGGCATGATACGTCCTGTGAACTCGTCGACGATCAGGACCTCGTCGTCCTTGACCACATAGTCCTTATCGCGGAACATGAGGTTGTGGGCACGGAGGGCAAGGATGATATTGTGCTGGATCTCCAGATTTTCTGCATCCGCAAGGTTGTCGATATGGAAGAATGCCTCCACCTTCTTTACACCCTGCTCCGTCAGGTTTACGACCTTCTCTTTCTCATTTACGATGAAATCACCGGTCTCCGTGATCTCCTCGCCCATGATGGCATTGAGCTTGTTGAACTCGCCGGATTCCTCACCGCGGACTAACTGCTTTGCAAGGACATCACAAACCTCATAGAGCTTTGTGGATTTTCCGCTCTGTCCGGAAATGATAAGCGGGGTTCTCGCCTCATCGATCAATACGGAGTCCACCTCATCGATGATACAGTAGTCGAGATCGCGGAGTACCATCTGCTCTTTGTAGATCGCCATATTGTCACGAAGGTAATCGAAACCGAGCTCATTGTTTGTAACATAAGTGATGTCGCACTGGTAAGCGGCTTTTCTCTCCTCGGAGGTCATGGAGTTTAATACCACACCGACCTTTAAGCCGAGGAACTCATGAACCTGTCCCATCCACTCAGCATCACGTTTTGCCAGATAGTCGTTGACTGTTACGATCTGGACGCCTTTTCCGGCGAGGGCATTTAAGTATGCCGGACAGGTGGAAACAAGAGTTTTACCTTCACCTGTCTTCATCTCCGCGATACGTCCCTGATGAAGGACGATACCACCGATGAGCTGTACCGGGTAGTGCTCCATCTTTAAAACTCTCTTTGCAGCCTCTCTGACGGTTGCGAATGCCTCCGGCAGAAGATCATCCAGAGTCTCACCCTGCGCGAGGCGCTCTTTGAATTTTCTTGTCTGATCCTTTAATTCTTCATCAGACATCGCCTGCATCGTCGGACGCATTTTTTCGATCTTATCGATGATCGGGTAAATGTACTTTAATTCCCGGTCACTGTGCGTACCAAATACTTTTTCAACAAAATTCATTCTGCTTGTTCTCCTACATAAATAAATATACACATGCAGCGATTCCCTTTTATCCGCCCCGCGGGAGTTATCCACAGATACACGGCCTTTCAGATGCCGGAGCCGGATTTTATCCACAGGACGCATGGTTTATATCCTGTCAGGCCGCTGCATACAAGTTTCTATTCTGATTCGTTTTTTGATGTCCTCTGCTCCGTCCTGCGGGATTTTACCGCATAACCGCATACGTCTGCATCGTACAATCCTTAATATTTTAACACCTTCCGGGGTTTTATTCAATGACTTCATGTAATTTTAACATTTCGTACATAAATCCCTATCCCTGCCGCTCGCAATTCCCGCAAAAAATCCATCTGCAGCTTCTCTCAGCCGCATCGTCCATCTGCACCGCAGCTCTGCAGTTTTTTTACTGTTTTCGACAATTTTTCGACAATTCAATTTTTCCCTCTTCGACGTCTCCCTGACTCCTTCCCCCGGCTTCTCCCTCACCCCTGTCTATTTTTCCCTCTTCCTGCCGCTTTTTCCCTTTAAATGTACAACTTGCACAAACCATACATTCGATTGTCCGGTTATCCACTTTATCCACACTCATCCACCAAAATTATGTGGAAAGTTGTCCACCTCGAAAAATGCCGATTTCACGCCATTTCGCAGTTATACACCAAGTTATCCACATTATCCACAGTTTTTTTCCTCCCCACAGGTGGATTTTACCTTCTCTTTATATTTGTTTTATTTTTGTGAACATCTTATAAAATTTACATTTCCGACAACTTTTTTTCCCTATCCCATTGACAAACCCGGAAGGCTTCGTATAGTTTTTGAGCTTTTATACACCTTTTTTACCCTTTTTAAATTTTCTCATTTTTCATGTATTTTGGTTGTCTTTTACAGAATTTTGTGTTATACTTAAGCCATCCCAAACAAAGGAGTTGATTTTATGCGTTACACAATCAGCGGAAAAAATATCAACATTACACCAGGCTTAAAAGATGCCGTGGAAAGTAAATTAGGAAAACTGGAG
>CAKRNI010000152.1 GCA_934370915.1 uncultured Lachnospiraceae bacterium | reverse complement strand
CATAACGGATCCGGAAAATCCACATTCGCGAAGCTGATGAACGGAATCCTGCTTCCAACGGATGGAACCGTATATATTTCCAACATGAAGACAGACGACGAGGAACATCTCTGGGATGTACGAAAGACGGCGGGAATGGTATTCCAGAACCCGGACAACCAGATCATCGGAAACGTGGTGGAAGAGGATGTCGGATTCGGCCCGGAGAACATGGGAGTTCCGACGGAGGAGATCTGGGCGCGGGTCGACAAGAGCCTTGAGGCGGTCGGAATGACGGCCTACAGACTTCAGTCTCCGAATAAGCTTTCCGGTGGACAGAAACAGCGCGTGGCCATCGCTGGCGTTATGGCGATGAAGCCCCGGTGTATCGTTCTGGACGAGCCGACAGCAATGTTAGACCCGAACGGCCGCCGCGAGGTCATTAAAACGGTCCATGAACTGAACCGTCAGGAAGGAATCACGGTAGTTCTGATCACCCACTATATGGAAGAGGTCATCGACGCGGACCGCGTGGTCGTTATCGACGGTGGACATGTCGTGATGGACGGAACCCCGAAAGAGGTCTTTTCCAGAGTCAAGGAACTGAAAAAATACAGCCTCGATGTGCCGCAGGTAACGGAATTGGCAGATGAATTAAAGGAAGCCGGAATGGATCTTCCTTATGGAATTCTTTCCATCGACGAGCTTGTGGACGAACTTGTTCCGCTCTTAAAATAGTGGAGAAATGGTGGAAATATGGCAATCGAAATTAAACACTTGAATCATATATACGGGCAGGGAACGATCTTTGAGCAGTATGCCTTAAAGGATGTAAATCTTACGATCCATGACGGCGAGTTTATCGGTCTCATCGGACATACCGGATCCGGAAAATCAACCCTGACCCAGCATTTAAACGGACTTTTAAAGGCAACGAGCGGAGATATCCTTTATAACGGAGAGAGTATTTATAAAGAGGGATATTCCATGAAAGAGCTCCGCAGCCATGTGGGGCTTGTTTTCCAGTATCCGGAGCATCAGCTGTTTGAGGTGGATGTATTCTCAGATGTCTGCTTTGGACCGAAGAATCTGGGACTCCCGAAGGAGGAGATCGAGAAGCGCGCGAAAGAGGCGCTGGACATGGTGGGACTCGATGAGAGTTTTTATAAGCAGTCTCCCTTCGACCTTTCCGGCGGTCAGAAGCGTCGAGTGGCTATCGCAGGCGTTCTGGCGATGAAACCGGAGGTCCTGATCTTAGATGAGCCGACAGCCGGTCTCGACCCGAAAGGACGCGACGACATTTTAGGACTCGTACAAAAGCTCCATAACGAGCAGGGGCTGACGATCATTCTCGTCTCCCACAGCATGGAGGACGTTGCCCGCTATGTGTCCCGTCTTGTGGTTATGAACCACGGCGAGAAGGTCTTCGACGGAACCCCGAAGGAAGTATTCCGCCACTATAAGGAGCTGGAAGCCATCGGCCTCGCGGCGCCGCAGATCACCTATGTGGTGCACAAGCTGATCGACAAGGGAATCCCGCTGGATCCGGATATCACAACGGTGGAAGAGGCGAGAGATGCGATCCTTAAGATCTGGCGCGAAAAGAATGGAAAAAGTTCCGGAAATGCAGCGCAGGTAAGCGCAGCCGGAGCAGATTCCGAGAACGCAGGTCATGGGAACGCCTCCGGAACAGCCTCTGAGAAGGCGGACAGCATAGAAAAGACAGCCGGGGAGGAAAAGACATGTTAAGAGATATCACGCTTGGACAGTACTACCCGGTGGATTCCCTTCTTCACAGGCTGGATCCGAGAACAAAATTATTTGGAACGCTTGTATATATTGTATCCTTATTTATTGCGGACAATCTCTGGGCATACATTGCGGCAACGATCTTTCTGATCACTGCCATCAAGCTCTCCAATGTCCCGGTAAAATTCATGGTGCGCGGTTTAAAATCCATCATGTTCCTGCTTCTCCTCAGCGTCAGCTTTAACCTGTTCCTGACGCCGGGTACCCCAATCTTTAAGATCGGTTTCCTGCAGATGACCTGGGAAGGTCTCCAGTTTGCGGCATTTATGGCGATCCGTCTTGTTTATCTCGTTATGGGATCCACGATCCTGACGCTTACAACGACGCCGAACCAGCTGACAGACGGTCTGGAAAAGAGCCTTGGCTTTTTAAAGAAGGTCGGTGTTCCGGTCCATGAGGTATCCATGATGATGTCCATCGCACTCCGGTTTATCCCGATCTTAATTGAGGAGACGGATAAGATCATGAAAGCACAGATGGCAAGAGGCGCTGACTTCGAGAGCGGAAATCTGATCCAGAAGGCGAAATCCATGGTACCGCTTCTTGTACCGCTTTTTGTATCCGCATTCCGCCGTGCCACGGACCTTGCGATGGCCATGGAGGCGAGATGTTACCGCGGCGGCGAGGGAAGAACGAAGATGAAACCGCTTAAGTACGCGAAGAGAGACCATATGGTTTATGGGGCGTATCTGGTGTATTTTGCGGCGGCGATTGTGCTGAAGGTCGTTTTGTAAAGAAATGAACGATTTCAGCCGGGAAAAAGTAATTTGATATCTGATTCTATCCGGAAAACCGGGCAGAATTGGATTCGGCTGGAAATGGCAGAAGATAATTTGCAGCTGTGAAGCGGCAAAATAGCTGCTGGATCTGTATAAAAGTAAATTTGCCCGGGAATCCCCGGGCAGCAGAAGGAAAACAATAAAACTATGAGACGAATCAAACTGACGGTTGCCTACGACGGCACCGCATACAAGGGCTGGCAGCTCCAGCCCAATGGCGTTACCATAGAGGAGATGTTAAATAAGGCTCTTTCGGATCTTCTGAAAGAGCCTGTCTGCGTCATTGGGGCAAGCCGGACGGACTCCGGTGTCCATGCAAGAGGAAACGTGGCGGTCTTCGACACAGAGAGCCGGATTCCGGGAGATAAATTCTGTTACGCGGTAAACCGTGGACTTCCGGAGGATATCCGTGTAGTGAAGTCCGAGGAAGTTCCGACAGATTGGCACCCAAGAAAGCAGAACTGCGTAAAGACCTACGAGTATCAGATCTTAAACTGTAAGATCGAGATCCCGACGAGACGCCTTTACGCCCATTTCTGCTATTACCCGTTAAACGTGGAAAAGATGAATGAGGCGGCAAAATATCTCATCGGGGAACATGATTTTATCAGCTTCTGTGCTGCAAACCATCAGGCGGAGGAGACGGTCCGGACGATCTACGAGGCCGAGGTGAAAAAGAATGATGAGGATATCGTAACGATCCGCCTTTGCGGCAGCGGATTCCTCTACAACATGGTGCGGATCATAGCAGGAACACTCTTAAAAGTGGGAATCGGTGAGTGGGAGCCGGAACATGTGAAAGAAGTTCTGGAGGTGAGAAACCGCAAAGAGGCGGGGCAGACTGCCCCGGCGAAGGGGCTGACACTTGTGGGAATCGAATATGAGAGGGAGATCCCGAAGGAGATCATTGGGAAAAATGAACATTGGGACGCTGTTCTGGACCAGAGTAAACTGGAATCTGACGGAATCTCCTTTGTCAGGATCAGGTTCTCCGAACCGGAAGAACTCCCCCGCCTGATCCGCCGCATGGTGCATCAGGCATACCGGAATGGGGCGAAGGAAGTATTCGTCACGGTTCCGGACGGGTATGAGGTGTTGGAGACGGAAAGCTATGGGTATTACCGGCTGAGCCGGCTGGAAGACGGAATGTATTCTACAATTTATACTGGAAAATAGAGAAATGCCAGATATTAAAGTGATTTTGCGGAAACAGGAGATTCACTTTAGATCTGGCCTTTTTATTCGGAGAGAACCTGCCTTGCAGTGTTCATAAACGTTTCAATCGCATTCCACTGGTACGGCTGCTCCAGCCAGCCAAAACGGATGTGATATTTTGCTGACTGCCCCAGCCGGATGATCCGTATTTTTTTCTGCTGGGAATCACTTAGGGAGACGGAGATCAGATTTTCCGGGCAGAAGCAGGCTCCGAGACCGTCCGCACAGAGGCGGAGCAGAAGTCCCATATTTCCGGATTGTGTCTGGACGAGAGGAGAAAAGTCGCCCAGCCGGATAAAGTTTCTGGCGATCCGTCCGGCAATGTCACTTTCTCTGTTCAAAAGAAAGGGGCAGCAGGAGAATGCCTGAACATGTTCCGGGGCGAGAACATCGGCGGCGACCGCCTTGGCCTGTGTCCCGAATAATTCCTGAAATAGAGCTTCTGCGATCACGAGAACGACTTCCTCATCATAGAAATCCCTGAGAATGATCCCGGGAACCCGACCGGGAAAATGGGCGATAGCCAGATCGATCTCCCGGTTCAGTAGATCATCCTGAAGAGTATCGTTTCCGTTTTCAAATACCTGGATCTCCATGAGCGGAAAGTCCCTCTGATATGCGGCAATGATTTCCGGCATAATGGCAAGTCCACGGGTCGGTGAGATGCCAACCTTTAAGACTCCGCGGTCATTGCGGGACATATCGGAGAATTCGTGCTGCATGGATTCGTATTTTTTCCGGAAGCTCTGTGCATACCGGAGAAAGACTTCTCCGGCATAGGTGAGCTCCAATGGGATATGACGGACAAAGAGCCTGCAGTTCAGTTCGTGTTCAAGACCTGCAATATGGGCGCTTAAGGTCTGCTGGGTAATATGAAGGGTCTCGGCGGCCTGAGTAAAGCTCTTTTTCTCGGCCACCATCATGAAATAATCCATTGTAAGAAATGTCATGGAAAAACCTCCTGAATTTTTGATTGTCCGTTATTTATCTGATCGGGAGAAAAAGACGAAATTTTATCTCAGTCGAGGAGCCCCCCTCCTCTTTTAGGCGGTGAGCAATAGCAAATTTGTCTCAGTGGGAGTCAGGTCTCACGGACGATCGACTTAAACACAAGGATCAGAAATGTATATTCATTGTATCTGTGACAGAATCATACAGTCTTTTTTCTGTATTATATACCGCACAAATACAGTTAGACAAGTGGAAAAAGTACAGATATAATGATAAGTAGATAGAAATTTCAGGCTGTAGAAAAAGAAACCGTCAATGGATCAGAGAACAGGGATATCCCTGTAAAAGGAGGAAATCTTATGTACCGTGTAGACTTAAACAGTGACCTTGGAGAAAGCTTTGGAAATTATACGATCGGAATGGACGAGGAGATCTTAAAATACGTCTCCTCCGCAAACGTGGCCTGTGGCTGGCATGCAGGCGATGCGATGGTGATGGAGAAGACCGTTGCTCTGGCGAAAGAGTTCGGAACAGCCGTCGGCGCACACCCGGGATTCCCGGATCTTGTGGGATTTGGCCGCCGCAATATGGCAGTGACACCGGAGGAGGCAAAGGCGTATGTCCGCTACCAGCTCGGCGCTCTCATGGCGTTCTGTACCGCCCACGGAGTAAAGATCCAGCATGTAAAACCGCACGGCGCTCTTTACAACATGGCAGCCGTTGACGAGAAGTTAGCTATCGCGATGTGTGAGGCAGTTTATGAGGTAGATAAGGATATCATCTTCATGGGTCTTGCAGGTTCCAAGATGATCACGGCAGCAGAAAAAGTCGGTCTCCGCGCCGCAAGCGAGGTATTCGCGGACCGCGCCTATAATGATGATGGAACTCTCGTATCGAGAAAACTTCCGGGCGCTGTGATCAAGGATAAAGATCTCGCGATCAAACGTGTGATCCGCATGGTAAAGGAAGGAAAAGTTGAGTCCATCAACGGAAATGATATCGCGATCAAGGCAGACTCCATCTGTGTTCACGGCGATAACCCAAAGGCACTGGAGTTTGTAAAGAATATCCGTGAGACATTGATCGCGGAAGGCGTGGAAATCAAAAATTTAGGTTTATAGGAAAAATAGTGCAGCTGTTTGACATCTCACAAATGTCAAACAGCCGCAAATGTATAGAGAGGAGACTCGCTGTGGGAAATGTAAGATATCTGGTTTCCGGTGACTGCGCAGTTACCGTGGAATTTGGAAATGAGATCAGTCCGGAGATCAACCGGAAGATCCGTGCGTTCAAGATCGCGTTGGAAAAAGAACAGATCGAAGGAATCGTTGAGACGGTGCCGACCTACCGCTCCCTTCTTGTTGTATACAAGCCGGAAGTGATCCGCTTCTCAGCTTTGACAGAAAAGTTTGAGAAGATCCTGTCCTCCATGGGCAGCATCCAGATCCCGCCGCCAACGGTGATCGAGATTCCGGTGCTTTACGGCGGGGAGATGGGACCGGA
>CAKRNI010000151.1 GCA_934370915.1 uncultured Lachnospiraceae bacterium | reverse complement strand
CACTCGGCTCCGGGCGTCACATGTGTTTCATCTTATTTTACGAGAGATCCCATATAGTAGAATCCCTTTGCCTCGTCCAAAGAGACATCAACGATCTTTCCGATCAGAGATGCATCTCCGGCGAAATGTACGACTGTGTTGTTGGAAAGTCTTCCCGTCACAAAACCGTCCTCGTGCGTATCGATCTCCTCCACAAGGACTTTTTGTACCGTTCCCTCGTGACGCTTTACAACCTCGGACGCAATATCCTGAACTTCCTTTAACAGACGGTCAAAACGTTCCTTCACCACATCTTCCGGTATCTGGTTCGGCATGGCCGCGGCCGGTGTTCCGGTACGCTTGGAGTAAATGAAGGTAAAAGCACTGTCATAGCGTACCTTTCTTACTACGTCCATCGTCTCCTCGAAGTCTTCCTCCGTCTCGCCCGGGAATCCGACGATAATATCCGTCGTCAGGGAGATATCCGGGATCGCCGCGCGGAGCTTGTCTACCAGGGCAAGATACTGCTCCTTTGAATATTTGCGGTTCATCCGTTTTAAGATCTCACTGCTGCCGGACTGAAGCGGCAGATGTAAATGACTGCAGATCTTTCCGGAATTTTTCATTGTCTCGATCAGCTCATCGGAAAGATCCTTCGGGTGGGAGGTCATAAAGCGGATTCTCTCAAGGCCCTCGATCTTTTCCACTCTTCTTAAAAGTTCCGCGAAGGTAATTGGGTTTTCCAGATTCTTTCCGTAGGAGTTTACATTCTGTCCGAGAAGCATAACCTCCACGACACCGTCAGCCACAAGGCCCTCGATCTCCCTGATAATATCTTCCGGCTCCCTGCTTCTCTCGCGTCCGCGCACATACGGCACAATACAGTAGCTGCAGAAATTATTGCAGCCAAACATGATATTGACACCCGATTTAAACGGATACTTTCTCTCGATTGGAAGCTCCTCCACGATCTCGTTTGTTCCTTCCCAGACATCGACCACCATCTTCTTTTCCAGAAAACGCTCGTAAAGGAGCTCTGCGAGCTTGAAAATATTGTGGGTTCCAAAAATCAGATCCACATGGCGGTAGCTTTTTTTGATCTTGGCGACCACCTCCGGCTCCTGCATCATACAGCCGCAGAGAGCGATCATCATATCCGGATTTTTTCTCTTCACACCGCTTAAGTAGCCGAGACGGCCATAAACCTTCAGGTTCGCGTTCTCGCGCACGGTACATGTATTGTAGAGGACAAAATCTGAATTTTCATCGGTTCCTTCCGTATAACCCGCCTCTTTTAAGATTCCAAGGAGCTTTTCGGAGTCTCTCGCGTTCATCTGGCACCCGAAGGTATTGATAAAACAGGTCAGCGGGCGGCCTTTTTTCGCACTCTCCGCCTCCACAAGTTTCTTTACCTGTTCCATAAAATACTGCTGTCTCGCCGGCTCCTCTGTCGGGGCACCCGCGATGATATTTTTATCTGTCATTCTGATATTTCTCCAACTGTTTTTATAAGCCATTCCGCTCAGCCGTTCTCTTTGCAATTCAAGTCGAACGACCGGCCAAACTGTCCCGAATGATTATACCCAAGATTCCCCGAAATTGCAACCTTGATGTTCTTTACTTTCTGATCTGTCCGTCTCCGTATATGATGAACTTCGTAGAGGTCAGCGCAAGAAGTCCCATCGGTCCTCTCGCATGAAGTTTCTGGGTGCTGATCCCGATCTCCGCCCCGAAGCCAAACTCAAAGCCGTCGGTAAATCTCGTGGAGGCATTGACATAGACTGCTGCCGCGTCCACCTCATTTAAGAATTTCTGGGCATTCTCATAATCCTTTGTGACGATGGCCTCAGAATGTCCAGTATTATAGCGGTTGATATGGGCGATAGCCTCATCGACAGAGTCAACGACCTTACAGGAAAGAATATAGTCCAGATACTCTTTTCCCCAGTCTTCCTCTGTCGCCGCCGTAAATTCCGGCACGATAGAACGGGCTTCCTCGTCAGCGCGGATCTCCACATTCTTCTCGTCCAGCCGTTTTTTCATTAACGGCAGAAATTCCCTTGCAATATTTCTGTGCACCAGTGTGGATTCACAGGCGTTGCAGACACCGATTCTCTGGGTCTTCGCGTTAAAGATGATATCAAGTGCCATATCAAAATCCGCACTCTCATCCACGTACACATGACAGTTTCCGGTTCCTGTCTCAATCACCGGCACCGTGCTGTTCTCCACAACTGTGCGGATCAGTCCAGCCCCGCCTCTCGGGATCAAAACATCCAGATATCCGTTCATCCGCATGAATTCTCTCGCTGTCTCATGGCTCGTATCCTCGATCAGAGAGATCGCGTCCTCCGGGATTCCTTCCTTCTTTAAACCATTCCTGATCGCCGCAACGATGGCCTTATTGGATTCCAGCGCATCACTGCCGCCGCGGAGGATCACGGCATTTCCTGTCTTAAAGCAGAGGGCAAAAGCATCCGCCGTTACATTCGGCCTCGCCTCATAGATGATTCCGATGACACCGAACGGCACACGTTTCTGCCCGATCAGGAGTCCGTTCGGGCGTCTCTTCATGGAGATCACCTCTCCCACCGGATCCTCAAGTCCTACGACCTGACGCATGCCTTCCACGATCCCCTCAATGCGCTTGTGATTTAACTCCAGACGGTCCACAAGCCCCGGATCCATTCCTCTCTCTTTTGCCTTCGCAACATCCGCGGCATTGGCCTTTAAGATCTCATCCTCTTCCTCTAAGATCTCTCTTGCCGCAGCCAGAAGCCCGGCATTTTTTAAATCTGTCCCCATTTTTCCGAGAATATAAGAAGTTTCTTTTGCTTTCTGTCCGATTTCTATTAACATCGCTGCTCCTCTCCGACTTCGCGATCCCCCTGACCACAGTGGATCACGCGTCTCTCTGTGACGATCATATCTACATTCTGATCCAGCGGTCCCGCCGGAAGCGCCTTTATGATCTGAAATTCATATGCCAGTGCAATGGTTTTATGATCGCGGTTCTTCTCCAGATACCGGTCATAATATCCACCGCCTTTTCCGAGACGGCTTCCCTGTTCCGTAAATGCCATGCCGGGAATCAGGATCGGGGCAGATGAAATTCCTGCCGATGACTGGACTCCCCTCTTTGTGGCTTCTGCCGCGGTCTCATCAGCGCTCCGGCATCCTCTCTTTGGTTCCATGATGTGAAAAGCGCCTTCCTCCAGATCTTCTATTGAGCCTGTCAGGAAAAATTCCATTGTCTTCCCCGAAACTTTTGGAAGAAAAACGGACTTTTTCTCTTTCCATAATGCTTTTAAGATTTTATCCGTCCCCGCTTCCCAGCTTAAGGACGCATAGGCAAACACGATCCCGTTCTCGATTTCCGGAAGTTCCAGAACGCGTTTTGTGATCTTGCGGTCGAGAATCTCTTTTTCTTTCTCCGGCAGAGCTTTTAGCTGTTTCCGGATCGTATTTCTAAGTTCAGCTTTCTGTCTTTCCCACATTTCCGTATTTCTTCCCAAGGTCTGTCACGGAGCCGTCTTTCTCCACGATGGAAATATTGTTTAAATGGCCTCTGAGGCTCGCCTTGATATCGGCAACATACTGTTTTCTCAAAGCTGCCTGCTCCTCTTTTTCCGCGTCCGTAAGACCTAAGGCCTGGGATTTATGGTAAAGTTCGTTGATTCTGTCGATCTGTTCCTGTTTCATATATGATTTCTTATCCTCTCATTTTTTCAGAGACTCAGCCCTGCACGACGCAATATTCCCGCTGCCATTTATCGGACTGAAGCCGCGAACAGCAACAGGTGTATTACTATCGTCCTTTAAGCGTGAATGCTCTGAATATAGTCTAACAGCGCAAATTCGCTGCTCTTATTTGCCTTAAAGAGTGTTCCGATCTCCTCACCCTTTAAGATCCGCCACATCACTTCCACATCGTCCGCATTGGCAATCACCATATCGGCTCCGCTCTCAGTAGCGATCTTCGCAGCATGGAGCTTCGTCGCCATGCCGCCGGTTCCCACGTCACTTCCCGTGGTTCCTTTCCCCATAGCCATAAATTCATCCGTGAGTTCATCCACCTGACTGATGAATTTTGCGTCCGGGTTCTTCTTCGGATCGTCGGTGTAGAGGCCGTCAATGTCGGAGAGAAGGAATAATAAGTCTCCCTCTACAAGTGCCGCAACAATGGCGGAAAGTCTGTCATTATCACCGAATTTAATTTCATATGTAGATACGGTATCATTCTCGTTTACGATCGGCACGGTTCCAAGCTTTAGAAGCTCATTGAACGTATTCTTCGCGTTCGCCCGGGAAGTATCGTCTAAGATCGTCGCCTTCGTGATCAGGATCTGTGCCGCGGTCTGGTTGTACTCGGAGAAGAGTTTCTGGTACACCATCATGAGCCGTGCCTGGCCAACTGCTGCGTAAGCCTGTTTCTCGGCAACCGTCTCCGGCTTTTTTCCTCCGAGGGTCTGTCGGCCCGTTGCGATCGCGCCGGAGGAAACCAGGATCACTTCCTTTCCCATTCCTCTCATGTCGCTGATGACGCGGACAAGCTTTTCGATCTTCGCCAGATTTAAGTCACCGGTCTCCGCATGTGTCAGTGAGGAAGATCCGATCTTGATCACGATTCTCTTTTTATCTTTTAATAATTCTCTCTCTGTCATATGAAAAATCCTCTTTTCTACGGTGTTCGGAAATGCCGTCTTCCGACGCACTGCCGACTGTTTACATTTGCTCAACCGCCGCATACCGTTTGATGATCTCTTCCGCAACCTTCAGACCGTCCATGGCCGCCGATGTGATTCCTCCGGCGTACCCGGCTCCCTCGCCGCACGGATAAAGCCCCTTTAAACTGCTCTGAAGGCTCTCATCGCGGCAGATTCTGAGCGGTGATGACGTACGGCTCTCAATTCCAGCAAGAACGGCGTCCGCCCGGTCGAATCCCCTGATCCGTCTTCCGAACTGCTCCATTCCTTCTAAGAACGCTCCGTTCAAGGCCTCTGGCATCAGCTCCCGTAAGTTCGCGAAGGAGTAATCCCCGCAGAATACAGGATCTACATCTCCCAGGGCCACCGTCGGTCGGTTCGCGGCAAAATCACCATAAAGCTGGATTGGGATCTTTCCTCCGCCCAGAGCATAAGCCCGTTCTTCCAGCTTTCTCTGGAAGGAAATGCCGCCTAATGGTCCGGCTTCCGGGAAATCCTCCGGAGTAACGGCAACGATGATCGCACTGTTCGCAACACCGCTGTCTCTCTTAAAATTGCTCATTCCGTTGACAGCGAGGCGTCCCTTTTCCGAGGAGGCGTTCACCACCATTCCTCCCGGACACATGCAGAAAGAATATACACCGCGTCCGCCGGTGGTCTTTGCCGTCACTTTATAAGGAGCTGCGCCGAGTTTTTCCACTTTCTCCATCCCATACTGGTTCTGATTGATCTGTGCCTGCGGATGCTGGATCCGGAGCCCCACTGCAAAGGGTTTCGGCTCCATAAATACCTTCATCCGATCAAGCTCTGCAAAAAGATTTCTCGCACTGTGTCCCACGGATAAGATCACATGATCGGTCTCGATCACAGAGCCATCTGCCGTCATCACTCCGGTAACTTTTCCGTTTTCTTCCAGAATCTTAGTAACCTCCGTCCGGAAATGAACCTCTCCGCCGCCGGCGATGATCCTGTTTCTCAGATTCTTAACAACCTCCCTCAGCACATCTGTTCCGATATGGGGCGCATGATCATAGAGGATCGAAGCGTCTGCGCCCATCTCCACGAATTCAGCGAGGACTTTTCCATTTCTTCCAGAGGTATCCTTCACCAGTGTATTTAATTTTCCATCGGAGAATGTTCCGGCTCCGCCCTCACCGAACTGAACATTGGAACGGATATCCAGAGCTTCATCCCCGTTTTTCCAGAAATCCTCTACTTTTTTCGTTCTCTCCTCCACGGCATCGCCCTGTTCTAAAAGGATCGGGGCATATCCGTTCTCGGATAGAGCCAGAGCCGCAAACATGCCGGCCGGACCCGCGCCGATGATCACCGGACGTTTTCTCATCTCCATTGTCCCGTGCTCCGGGTACTCGTAGGGACGGGAATCTTCCGCGCGGACATTCTGATTTGCCGCCTTTTTGATCACGACGCCTTCTTTTTTCCCGTTTTTGAGCGTTACATCTACGATATAGCTGAACAACAGCTGGGGCTTCTTTCTCGCGTCGATGGATCTATGGACGATCCGGATCTCCCCGATCGCCGATTCATCGATTTTTAGAAGCTTTGCCGC
>CAKRNI010000150.1 GCA_934370915.1 uncultured Lachnospiraceae bacterium | reverse complement strand
TGTTTTGATGAAATGAAAGGGGAGAATCTGCGCATGCAGGCAGAGAAATTATGTGAGGATAAGGAGCAGGGCAGAATATGGCAAGACGGGTACTGACGGGAGAAAAACTTGAAAAGGAACTGGAACGCCTCTCACTCATGCGGGAATTTGAGAGACAGTATGAGGACTGTGCCTGGATATGCGGGATCGATGAGGCGGGCCGCGGACCACTTGCAGGCCCGGTAGCAGCCGGTGCAGCGATCCTGCCGAAGGATTGCCGGATCCTTTACTTAAACGACTCGAAGAAGCTCTCTGAGAGCCGCAGGGAGGAACTGTTTTTAGAGATTAAGGAGAAGGCAATCGCGTGGTCTGTCGGAATCGTTGGGCCGGAGCGGATCGACGAGATCAATATCCTGCAGGCAACCTACGAGGCGATGTGGCAGGCGATCGCAAAGCTTGATCCGGCACCTCAGGTTCTCTTAAATGACGCGGTTACGATTCCGGGCGTGATGATCCCACAGGTACCGATCATCAAAGGCGATGCGAAGAGCGTTTCCATCGCGGCGGCCAGTATCCTTGCGAAGGTGACAAGAGACCATATGATGGAGGAATACGATAAGGAATATCCGGAGTATGGTTTTGCGAAGCATAAAGGATACGGAACACCGGCGCATATCGCGGCACTGAAGGAATTCGGACCGACACCGATCCACAGACGGACGTTTATTACGAAATTTGTATGATATCACGGTCATAAGGTCATAAATCGGGGGATGAATGTGACAAAGAATCATCGGGCAACAGGCAGCATCTATGAAGAAAAGATCGCTGCCTTTTTAAAACAGAATGGATTTTTGATCCTGGAGCGAAATTACCGCTGTAAGCAGGGGGAGATCGATATTATTGCAAGGGACGGCAGATATCTTGTATTCATTGAGGTAAAGTTTCGCGCTACAGGCTCAACGGGCTTTTCTCTGGAGGCGATCGATCACAGAAAAGCGGTGAGGATCCGGAATGCGGCGTTGTATTATCTGTTTTCCCACCGGCTTTCAGAAGAGACACCGTGTCGGTTTGACGCGGCAGGAATTGACGGAGAAACGATCACTTATATAAAAAACGCGTTTTAAAAGCAGGGGGTCATTCGGAAAGGAGAACATTTATGGATCAGTGGATCAGAAAATCAGATGCGGCAGATCATATGAAGGAAGTGACGAAAAACGGTGTCACCTATCTTACATTTCCGGCTCTTGAAGCCACAGGAATCGTCACTCACGCGTTTTCCACGAGAATGGGCGGCGTCAGCGAGGGCTGGTATTCGACCATGAATTTTTCGTTTACCCGCGGTGACAGCAGGGAACATGTGCTGGAAAATTATAACCGAATGGCAGTGGCTCTGGGTGTGGACCGGGAAAAAATGGTCTTAACCTGGCAGACCCACACGACGAATATCCGTATTGTTTCGGAAGATGACCTCGGAAAAGGTGTTGTGAAAGAGCGGGATTACCGGGACATTGACGGGCTTCTGACGAATATGCCGGGGGTGACGCTGGTGACATTTTTCGCGGACTGTGTCCCGCTTTATTTTGTGGATCCGAAACACCGCGCAGTCGGTCTCGCACATTCCGGATGGAGAGGAACTGTAAACCGTATGGGCGAAAAGATGGTAAATGCCATGAAACGGGAATACGGGAGCAATCCGAACGATCTGATCTGCTGCGTGGGACCGAGTATCTGCAGGGATTGTTATGAGGTCGGGGAAGATGTGGCAGACAATTTCCGGGACGAATTTTCCAGAGAAGACTGCGAAGCCATTGTGCTTCCGTCAAAGACAGGCAGGATCGGAAAACGCCAGCTCGATCTCTGGGAGGCAAACCGCCGGATCCTTATGGAAGCCGGAGTACCGGAAAAGAATATTTCCGTTACGGATATCTGTACAAAGTGCAACCCGGATAAATTGTTTTCCCACCGGGCGATGGGAGAAAAGCGGGGAAATCTGTGCGCATTCCTTTCGATCAAAGAAAAATAGCAGCTGCAAATCGAACAATCACGCTGAAACTTGTGATCAAATTGTAAAAAACGACATTTCACACAAAACCTTCCAGTGTATTATTTTTCAGGACGCTCATAATAGGAACGTACCATCAAACATGCCCGATGCGAAAGCAGGAAAGGCATTACACTAAAAGGAGGCGTATCTTATGTCTAACACAAGCAGTTCTTCTAACCGTGTAGTAGTTCCGGAAGCAAAGGAAGCGATGGACAAATTTAAAATGGAGATCGCAGGTGAGCTCGGTGTGCCGCTCACAAACGGCTACAACGGCAATCTGACTTCTTACCAGAACGGCAGCGTCGGCGGCTATATGGTCAAGAAGATGATCGAGGAGCAGGAAAAGAAGATGGCAGGTAAATAAAGCCTGAACATCCGGAAAGCCCTCGCGGGAAAGATGAAAACCCACTGGTTCCATCTGCCCTGTGAGGGCTTTTTCCGTGTAAAAAATACTTGTATAATAGAAAAAATGCGATTATAATGGGGCGGAGAATAAAAAACAATAATTCAGAGGTTATGGGAATGAGAGTGATTGCAGGCAGCGCGAGACGACTGCTTTTAAAGACGGTCGAGGGAATGGAGACGAGACCAACCACAGACCGCATAAAAGAGACCCTGTTCAACATGCTTCAAAATGACCTTTACGGGGCAAGATTTCTGGATCTTTTCGCCGGGAGCGGCGCGATCGGAATCGAAGCGTTAAGCCGCGGTGCGAAGGAAGCGGTCTTTGTTGACAAAGGGGATGGACAGATCTCCTGTATCAGGGAAAACTTAAAGATCACACGTCTGGAAGAAAAGGCGCTGGTCATGTCTTCGGATGTAACAGAGGCAGTGCAAAGGCTTGACCGGGCCGGGAAGTCCTTCGACTTTATCTTTATGGATCCGCCGTACCGGATGGATCTTCCGAAAAAAGTTCTGGAGGCATTGAAGGATACCTGTCTTGCAGACGAGGAAACGCTGATCATTGTCGAGGAAGCTCTCGAGACTGATTTTTCCTGGGCTTGTGGGCTCGGGTATGAAATTGTAAAGAGCAAGGAATATAAGACGAATAAACATGTTTTCCTGAGAAAAAAGGAGAAATGATTTCGGCATAGGAGAGGAGAAAACCGCAGATTTCTGCGGTGCGGGACAAAAAATTATGAAGACAGCAATCTATCCGGGAAGTTTCGACCCGGTCACACTCGGACATATTGACGTTATCAAACGCGCGTCAAAATTATTTGATCACCTGATCATCGGAGTTCTCAACAATCGCGCGAAAACGCCATTGTTTTCTGTAGAAGAACGTGTTAAGATGTTAGAAGAGGTCACAAAAGATATTCCGAACGTGGAGGTAAAGAGCTTTGCGGGACTTACCGTTGACTTCGCGAAGGAATGCGGTGCCAACGCCGTTGTCCGCGGACTCCGCGCGATCACTGACTTCGAATATGAACTCCAGATCGCCCAGTTAAACCGCGTGATGGATACCAGCATTGATACAGTATTTCTGACCACGAGTCTTGAGTACGCGTACTTAAGTTCCAGTACCGTGAAGGAAGTGGCGGCTTACGGCGGAGATATTTCAAATTTTGTAACGCCTTATGTGGCGGATGAAGTACATAAGAGACTGCGTGAGAGACAGGGCAGCCAGATGTAAGGGAAAGGAAAAGGAAAAATGAGCAGAATTGAACAGTTAATCAATGAAATTGAGGAATATATCGACAGCTGTAAATTTCAGCCGTTATCTACTACAAAAATCATCGTAAATAAGGAGGAGCTGGACGAGCTTTTAGTGGAACTCCGTTTAAGGATCCCGGATGAGATCAAGCAGTATCAGAAGATCATCAGCAATCAGGATGCGATCCTTTCCGATGCCCACAACAAGGCAGATGCGATGCTCGCAGAGGCAACTGCCCAGACAAACGAGCTTGTAAACGAGCATGAGATCATGCAGAGAGCCTACGCTCAGGCCAACGAGATCATTGAGCAGGCTCAGGCTCAGGCCCAGACTATCGTCGACAACGCAGTGGCTGATGCCAACAGCGTTCGTCAGGGCTCCATCCAGTACACAGATGATATGTTAAAGAGCCTTCAGACGATTATGACCCACACGATGGAAGGTGCTCAGGGTCGTTTTGACGCGTTCATGAATTCCATGAAGTCCAGCTATGATATCGTTTCCTCCAACAGAAAGGAACTTTCCACCGGAATCATCACCGAAAAAGAGGAAGCTGCTGAGCCGGAGACAGAAAATAAGAACGCTTAATATGGATGGGCTGTGCAGAATAGCCGATATCAAAATGAACTCAGAATATATGAAATCGCAGGGCGCCTGTGAGGACTGCCATGATGGCAGCTGTCAGGGCAGCGTGGGCGATTTTCCAGAGAAGATACTGCCGGATGGAGAGTCCGGCAGTTTTTTCGGTTCTGCACAAAGAATTCTGCAAAAAACCATTCGGTACTGCGGGAGCAGCGATCTCAGCTGATGATCTGCGCAGCCGGATCACTGCGTTTGTCTGGGACATGGCGGAAAAACCGCCAAAAGAGAATATGGTGGCAGCGGCGATGGCGGAATATGGATATGGAAGGGAAGCTGAGACGGATCGGATTCCCGTTGTGATCTCCAAAACACCGGAAAAAAACAGCCGGACCGGATCCGGGATCCCGGGGATATTTTGGATCACGAGGATCAGGATCGAGTAAAAAATCAGATATCCTCCGATTTTTACAAGGATCTCCGCGGAGTCAAGGATCGCTGTATCCAGAGAAAGCGCTGAGCCGGACGCATCACCGGATCCCGGATTGCGGGAATAAAATGGGATGCCGGAGTGGCACGGCGAAGCGTTTTGGTAGATCCGATATGCCGGAATGGCAAGCAGCAGGAGCGGCATATAGATCGCAAAGACAAAAGAAGACAGAGGTATCTGTGCGGCAAACATTGGGTAGACAAAGCCTGTTAGGAACATGGGACTCGGATGATTGCAGAGCGCAAAAAGAAATTTTGCTTCCCCGGAGCTGATCCGCCTCTCAGCCAGAAAGTCTGCGCATGTCTTAGCCCCCATAGGACAGCCGCAGAAAAGCCCGGTGAGAAGAACATAGATTCCCTCCGGAGAGAGACCTGAAAAACGAAAGATTAGTGCAAGCGGCTGCACAAGCCGAAAGATGCCTTGGGAGGCAGAGAGCATGGAGGACAATACCATAAACGGAAAAAGCGCCGGAACCACCGAAGAATACCACAAAAGAAGTCCGGCGGCGGCACCTTTCGTGATAAGATCCGCATGAAAGATCATAAAAATCAGGGAGAAGAGAGCCGCAATTGTTGTTTTCATCATAAACACTCCTATAAAGATATCGGAGTCAGGTTTTCGGGGAAATTCCCGGACCAACTCTTTCTATTATTTCCATTGTACTTTCACCGGAATTTTGATATGATAAAGACAGTGTGCTTTTCTGTTTAACCGCCCGTATTCATCAGAAATTTGATATATTCCGATATTGCGGATGCCTGCGGGCATGTTCAGAAAAGTACAGGATTCGGAAGGAGAGAAATATTTGGAAAAAGCGATCCGGTTAGATAAATATCTGGCTGATATGGGAAAAGGCACGAGGACGGAGCTGAAAGAGATGATCCGGAAAGGGCGGATCAAGGTGAACGGAACGATCGTGAAGAAGCCGGAGATGAAGATAAAAAAGGGTGAAGACACAATCTGTCTGGACAATGCTCCGGTAGAATACGTGGAACTGGAATATTATCTTTTAAATAAACCTCAGGGCGTGATCTCCGCGACGGAGGACCGCCGCAGAAAGACCGTGGTGGATCTTATCGATGAAAAAAGCCGAAAAGACCTGTTCCCGGTAGGACGTCTTGATATCGATACAGAAGGCCTGCTGCTTATCACAAACGATGGGGCGCTGGCCCACCGTCTTCTCGCACCGGGACACCACGTGGATAAGGTGTATGAGGCGAGATGCGAGGGCTTTGTCCCGGATGAGGCGGTACAGAAGTTCCGGGAAGGAATGACGCTTGCGGACGGACTTTCCTGTATGCCCGCGGAGCTGGAGATCTTAGAGAGAAGAACGGAGGACCAGAAGACGGGGACAGCGGCGGAGAGTCTCGTGCGGCTCACACTTCACGAGGGGAAATTCCATCAGGTTAAGCGCATGATGGAGGAGGTCGGCTGTCCGGTACTCCATTTAAAACGTCTGTCCATGGGTCCTCTGAAGCTTGACGATACCTTAAAGGCCGGGGA
>CAKRNI010000149.1 GCA_934370915.1 uncultured Lachnospiraceae bacterium | reverse complement strand
TTTCTCGCGTCGATGGATCTATGGACGATCCGGATCTCCCCGATCGCCGATTCATCGATTTTTAGAAGCTTTGCCGCTTTTTTCTTTATAGCCTCTTTCCCGTGCTCCACGGGAAGTGTGAGCTGATTGATCCGGATCATATGTATGTTTTTTCCTTTCCTGTTTTCCCTGACTTCTTTTTCCCTCCGCTCCGGAAAATGTCAGGGGCTTTACCTGTCCGCGGTCATTTTTTCTGTATTCCGGGACGATCCCTGCCGCAGCATGAGAACCGGCTGCATATCCGGAGGACCATGCCCACTGCAGATTATACCCGCCGCAGATTCCATCCACGTCCAGAAGCTCTCCGATCATATAAAGTCCGGGAACACATTTCGACTGCATGGTCTCTCGATCGATCTCTGCTGTGTCAACACCTCCGGCACAGATCTGGGCCTGCGCGAAGGGATTTGTCTCCTTCACCGGAACCACAAATTCACGGATCACAAGAAACAGGCGATCCAGCTCCTCTCGTGTGAGAAGTCCCGCTGTTTTCTCCGGCCGGATCTTCGCTGCCTTTAAGAGTACTGACGCTAATTTCTTATTAAAAATACCACCCAAAAATGTCTCTGCGGATTCTTCCGAAAGACAGGATTTCTGCTCCTTCAAAAGAGACCGGACTTCTGTTTCATCCAGATCCGGGAGAAAATCCAGAGACGCAAACGTTTTTTTCTTCCGGTCCAAAAGCTTTGCCGCATACCGGCTCACCTGAAATACCGGAATCCCGGAGATCCCGTAATCTGTGATCTGAAGTTCTCCCCGGTCCTTTGCGACTGGCTTTCCGTCCTCTGTCCGGATCGTCACCAGACATTCCGTCCGGACACCCGCTGCCGTCGGAAGCAGTTTTCCCTCGCATCGGAGCTGCACCAAAGCCGGAAGCGGTTTCACGATCCGGTGTCCGAACTGCTTTGCAAGCTCATACCCGCTCCCATCGGAACCCGTTCCTTTCGCGGCTTTTGAACCGCAGGCCAGAATCAGGAAATCTCCGGTAAATGTCCCCTGATCCGTCGCGACCACAAATCTGTCGTTTCTTCGTTCCGCTTTTTCAATTTTGCACTCCGTGACGATGCGGACACCTGACCGGTCCGCCCCGCGAAGGAGCGCGTCCAGAACGGTCTGTGCCTGACCGGACATGGGGTACACGTAGCCGCCCCGGTCCATTGTAAGAACTCCAAGTTCACGGAAGAATGACACCGCGGCCGATGGAGGGAATTTCTCAATCGCAGTCTCCTCAAAGCCCTTCTGTTCACTCCGGTAGCAGGATGGATCCATATAGAGGTTCGTCAGGTTGCACTTCCCGTTTCCTGTGGACAGGATCTTCTTTCCGGGACGTGCCGTGTGTTCTAAGACGGTCACAGACGCACCCTTTTTTGCTGCTGTGATCGCAGCCATCAGTCCCGACGCGCCTCCGCCGATGATAATTCCTTTCTTTCCTCTTAAACGTTCTGCCATTCTTTTCTCCCGTTCTCAGGTTTTTTCTGAAGCGGAACCGGTCTTTGGACTTTCCTTTTTCTTTCCCGGTATCACGCAATTTTATAATAGTATATCGACATGGCGCAAAAATTTCAAGTAGTAACTGTCCCGCTTCTTTTCCATTTCCGGCAAAAAAGCAGATCAAATCGATGTTCTTAACCGGATTTTAGCTGCTGTAAGACTCCAGATAACTGAATATTTCAGCCATCGTCGGAAACCAGATCCCGTCCATCAGCC
This sequence comes from uncultured Lachnospiraceae bacterium, assembly GCA_934370915.1. Classification (GTDB taxonomy): domain Bacteria; phylum Bacillota; class Clostridia; order Lachnospirales; family Lachnospiraceae; genus Pilosibacter. The sequence continues at coordinate 4,524 of CAKRNI010000149.1, read as the reverse complement.
GTTCCTGTTCTTTTGCCGGGAACTCTGCCAGAGGCATATGAGTAAAAAGCTCCGTCGTCTCCTGTCCTTTGTCGTAAACGATCAGGTAACCTTCCTCTGCCACAAGAAAATATTGCTCTTCATCCCCCAGCGTTTCATTTTCCACCTGTTCCATATTCAGGACCACATGGATCTCTTCTTCCGTTTCCTCTGCGAATAGCGGTTCTTCCACAGATTCCTGCATCTGGACCTCCTCCACCCTCTGGGCTTTTTCCCCTGCAGTCATGAAAAACAATGTGATCAGACTCGCGGATGTCAGGGCGAAAAAGAAAAGAAAGCAGGATACATACTTTTTCATAGGAATCTTCCTCCTTTGAACGTAAGTATCTGCTTTCTTTTTCTATTTTAAACATTTAAATCCAAAAAATTCTATTCAGGCTGCGGCAGTCCGCCGCCATGCCCGGTTCCCGTCCAGATCGCATGTACTATATTACATCAGACGCAGCTTTCTGAACACCCGGAGAAGTTTCGTTCCGCCCGGCATGGTCTTGAGTTCTGATGCGTCCAGCGCTCCAAGTTTAATAAGAAGCACACCATACACGACAACAGCGATCATCATCGCAAAGAGAGTCGATAAAGCATTGCTCTTCACTGCAAGATGGGCAAGCTGATAGGCGCCAAAAGCAAAGATTCCCATTACCGCGGAAGCGATCACAGGGATCACTACCGTCTTCTTCATCTCCTGACGATATCCCAAAAGCTTCCGGATCGATCTCGCATTCATCAGAACCATAAATACCGCGAACAGAATATTTGCGAATACCATGCTGTAAATTCCCATATGGAATCCGAGGGCCATGATCTCCAGGGCAATCAGGTGAAGCACCAGAGCGATCACCGCATGGAAGATCGGGAGACGCATCTTATCGATTCCCTGAAGGATCGCGTTCGTAACCGTGGATACGGAATAGAATACGACTGCCAGAGAACCGTAGATCGTCATACGGATCGCCAGGGTATTATCTCCTGAGAATAACAGGTCGTTTACCGGGCCTGCGAGGACCGTAAGCCCTACCGTAGACGGAATCGCCACAATGCAGGCAAAGCGGATCGCGGAGGCCACACGCGCTCTCACAAGCTTCTTATCTCCCACTGCCACCGCCCGTGAAACAGACGGGATCAGAGAGGAAGAAAGGGCATTGGAGATCGCCATCGGCACATTGATCAGCAGGTGATACTTTCCTGTATACACGCCCCAGATGGAGGCAAACTCATCCCCCTGTCCAAGAACCTTAAAGTTGTAGGCGAGGATTCCGTTATCCAGCACACTGTTCAGGTTGTAGATCGCAGAGCTTAAGATGACCGGAACGACTGTAAAGAAAAGGACTTTTGTGATATCCCCATAGCTTTCCAAAGCCTCTGTCTGGTCCCTCCTGATCTGACGCTTTCTCATCTTCGCACAAGCCACGAATAGGAACAGCAGAAAAATCAATGCTGTAAATGCGCCCGCTCCTGTACCGATCGTTCCTCCGGCTGCGCCCCAGGCGTTGGAATATCCGTCTCCTGTCTGATTTTTTAATACCTCTGTCTTTAATGCCTGATTAAAGAGGAAGCTTCCCGCCGCAACACTCACAATGGCGTTTACGATCTGTTCAAAAATCTGGGAGAATGCGGTCGGCACCATTGTGCCCTGCCCCTGAAAATATCCGCGGAACACGCCGAGATATGCCATGATCCATACTGTCGGGGCTAACGTCCTCAGTGCAAATGACGCGTAGGGCATAAAGAACACGTCTTTTGCGAAGAAATCAGCACCGAACCAGATCACCGCAGCCGCAAAGGCACCCACGATGGTGGCATAGCAGAGCGCCGCGCGAAGGATTCTGGCGGCATTCCGGTACTGCTTTCCCGCAAGTCTCGCTGAAACCATTTTCGACACGGCAAGCGGCAGGCTGTAGGATGAGAGAAGCAGCGCAATATTGTATACATTAAACGCGGTTCCATAATACCCCATCCCCTCATCGCCGATGATGTTGATCATCGGAATACGGTAAGCGATTCCGATGATCCTCACGACGATGGATGCCACTGCAAGGATACTTCCCTGAACGACGAAATTGGATTCCTTTTTCTTTTTCTGTCTGTTACTTTCCATAAATCTCAGCTTTACTGTACCTGTCCGCTCCTACAATGCAGATCCAGGTCTTTCCTTTGTTAAGCATAACTTCCTTTCCTTCAGAGTCATAGTAGCGGGTCGGTCCGAAATCCCCGTCCTTTTTCCAGGACACAGGGACACACTTTCCGCCTGTAAACACGTAACCCGCACCGCCCTTGTGAACGTTAATGTTGAGATAATCAGTGCTGGCGTAATGTCCCCACTCCACGTACTGGAAGATCACGTTCCTGACAGCAATCTGGCCGCCGTCTCCGTTGTGCTTTCCGCCGTACTGGAACCGGTAATATTTTCCGTCACTTTCATTGTACTCAAACCACGGATTGTTCATCGCATAGGACGGATAGAACTTATACGCGTCCTTTGCGTCTGATTCTGCCGGGACATAAGCGTTTTTTGAGAACTGGAAGTGTCCGCTGTAGGTATCGCTGTAGGAAGTGCGATAGCCTAGCTGACCGATGGTCTTATTTAATTTCGCGCCGCTTGTGTAGGCATTGTGAGGCGCCTTTCTGTCCTTTGTCCGGTAGAACGCGTTTCCGCCGGTGCCGTCGATACCGTTGACGTTGTCCACATTTTTCAGATATGGGACTGCAAAGGTACTCTGTCCGTAATGGGCGTAGATCGCGTCATATTCTCTCGCAAAGTATGTATAGTAGGTACGGCAGCTTCTGACGGAACCGATGCGCTCGATGTCGTCATAATCCTCAAAGATCGCCATATAGCGGTTCATATCGCCTTCCACCGGTGCCTCGTAGACCACATCTGCCCGGTTGATGCCGTACTGGGGCAGAGATGCCTTATCATTGCTCATCATGACCGCGACAGGGCGTCTGTTGGCCTTCGCAACGTCCACCATCTCACCGGTCAGGTAACTCTGGATCTTTCCGTCGACTTCTTTGCGTTCCTCCGGTCCTTCCGGTTCTGTCTCCGCCTCCGTCGTCGGCTCTGTCTCAAGGACGATCGTTTTTGTCTCCTCTGGCGTCTCTGTCTCCGCCTCCGTCGTCACGGCTGCTTCCTCCGCTTTCTTTCCGCATCCGGAGAGCGCTGCCGCTGCCATCATGATTCCAATACCAATAATAAATGCTCTGCCCCGTTTTCTCATCTCCTGTAACCCCTCCGTTCCAGAATTTCTCTCTGCATGTCCTCCATCTGGATCCGCTCCTCATCCTCCATATGGTCGTAGCCGGATAAATGAAGCATGCTGTGCGCAACTAAGAATGCCAGCTCTCTCGTCTGGGAGTGGCCGTACTTCTCAGCCTGCTCTTTCACCTTATCCACGGAAATTACGATATCCCCCATGAGTAACTCCCCTGTGTCCGGGTCAAAGTATTCCTCCGGTGTCTCTTCCAGATGGGAAAAGTCACCCGGCGTCTCAAAATCGCACATCGGAAACGACAGCACGTCTGTCGGGTTGTCGATCCCGCGCATATCAAGGTTGATCTGGTGGATCCCTGCATTATCCGTCAGGAGAACATTTACCTCCGCGTCATACGGGCACTCCACATAATCCAGGGACTCCTCGATCACATTTTTGATGATCTCCTCATAGGGGAGATCCAGCTTTTCTTCCGCTTCGTACTCCACTGTCACTGTCATCTCTGTTCCCGTCCTTCCCGGCCGCTTTTCCCATGTTCCGCGCGGGATACTCTCTCCGGCTTCTCGCGGCCTTCATATTCATCATATGCTTTCACGATCTTCTGAACAAGCGGATGTCTCACCACATCCTCATTGGAGAACCGGCAGATCCCGATATCGTCGATATTCTTTAACACCTTGAGCGCCACGTCGAGACCGGATACCTGACCCGCAGGCAGGTCTTTCTGGGACTGGTCGCCGGTGATAATAACCTTGGAACCAAAACCGATCCTTGTAAGGAACATCTTCATCTGGGCCTGGGTCGTATTCTGGGCCTCATCCAGGATAATAAAGGCGTTGTCCAGGGTACGTCCGCGCATGTAGGCGAGCGGTGCCACCTCGATCAGGCCTTTCTCCGAGTTGTGAAGATAGCTGTCCGCGCCCATGATCTGGTACAGGGCGTCGTAAAGCGGGCGCAGATACGGATCGATCTTGCTCTGAAGATCTCCCGGTAGAAAGCCCAACTTCTCTCCCGCCTCGATGGCCGGACGCGTCAGAATGATCCTGCCCACTTCCCCATTTTTAAATGCCTGGATCGCCATGGACATGCCAAGGTACGTTTTTCCGGTTCCCGCAGGTCCCACGCCGAACACAATCATCTTTTTCCGGATCAGATCGATATACTGCTTCTGTCCCAGTGTCTTCGGTTTTACCGGTTTTCCGTTTATGGTGTGACAGATGATATCGCGGTCCAGGGAAAGCATTTCCGTGTCCTTATCCTCAAAGGAAAGAGCCAG
>CAKRNI010000148.1 GCA_934370915.1 uncultured Lachnospiraceae bacterium | reverse complement strand
CATTCTTGTCCGCGTAAACGTAGATGTGGTCCATAACCTCGAATCCAGCCTCTTTACGCATGGTCTGGATCTTGCTGACGATCTCACGGTAGAAGCCTTCCTCGAGAAGCTCCGGTGTCAGTGTTGTGTCGAGAACAACTGTCACGGTATTGTCTGCCTCGGATACATAACCTTCTGTCTGTGCCATGTCGATCAGAAGGTCATCCTTTGTGAGAACGACTTCATTTCCGTCAAAGTTGAAGGTCAGAGCGCCCTTCTCGTTTAACGTATCCATCGCTGCATTTCCGTCTAACTCAGCCAGAGCTTTCTTGATATTTCCGAGCTGTTTTCCGTACTTCGGTCCTACGGTCTTAAGCTGCGGCTTGAAGGTGTAGGAGGTAAAGCTTCTCACGTCGTCGGTGAACTCTACGGATTTCACATTCAACTCGTCCTCGATGATCTCCTGATAGAACTCCGGAAGCTTCTCCGGTGCCTTTACGAACATCTTCGCGATCGGCTGACGGTTCTTGATGTTTGCGGTATTTCTCGCCGCACGTCCCATCACAACGATCTTTAAGACCTCATCCATCTTTGCTTCCAGCTCGCTGTCGATATGTGCTTCGTCAACTGCCGGGAAGTCGCAGAGGTGGATGCTCTCCGGAGCCGTCTTATCGATGGATCTTACAAGGTTCTGGTAGATCTCCTCTGTCATGAACGGGATCATCGGAGCTGCCGCCTTACTGATCGTCACGAGAGCTGTGTAGAGAGTCATGTAAGCATTGATCTTATCCTGCTCCATGCCCTTTGCCCAGAAACGCTCACGGCTTCTTCTGACATACCAGTTACTCATGTCATCCACGAACTCCTGGAGCGCTCTTGCTGCCTCCGGGATGCGGTAATTCGCAAGATCATCATCCACTGCCTTAACAGTAGAATTTAACTTGGATAACAGCCATTTATCCATGACCGGAAGCTTATCGTACTCCAGTGTGTACTTGGTCGCGTCAAAGTTATCAATATTCGCATAGAGAACGAAGAATGCATAGGTGTTCCAGAGAGTACCCATGAACTTTCTCTGTCCTTCCATAACGGCCTTTCCGTGGAAACGGTTCGGCAGCCACGGTGCACTGTTGATATAGAAGTACCAGCGGATCGCGTCAGCGCCGTATGTCTTTAATGCATCAAACGGATCGACAGCGTTTCCTTTGGACTTACTCATCTTCTGTCCGTTCTCATCCTGAACGTGACCGAGAACGATAACGTTCTGGTACGGCGGCTCATTAAAGAGCAGCGTGGACTCGGCGAGGAGGGAGTAGAACCATCCTCTTGTCTGGTCAACGGCCTCGGAGATGAACTGTGCCGGGAACTGTTTGTGGAAAAGCTCCTGGTTCTCAAACGGATAGTGATGCTGTGCGAACGGCATTGCACCGGAGTCGAACCAGCAGTCGATAACCTCCGGTACACGGTGCATTTCTTTTCCGCAGTCCGGGCAGGTGATCACTACATCGTCGATAAACGGACGGTGAAGCTCAACCTCTCCCTTGTCTCCGTCCATCTCCTTGCTGTATTTCTTAACAACATCCTGATAATTCGGGCTCATCTTCTTTAATTCTTCACGGCTGCCGATGCAGTGCATCTTTCCGCACTCACACTGCCATACCGGAAGAGGTGTGCCCCAGTAACGGTTTCTGGAGATTCCCCAGTCCTGAACGTTCTCCAGCCAGTCGCCGAAGCGTCCCTTACCGATGGATTCCGGAATCCAGTTGATCTTATTGTTGTTGCGGATCAGATCATCCTTCACCGCTGTCATCTTGATGAACCAGGACTCCCGTGCGTAGTAGATAAGCGGTGTGTCACAGCGCCAGCAGAACGGGTAGCTGTGCTCGAAGGCCGGTGCCTCGAATAACAGGCCTTTTTCCTTTAAGTCTTTTAAGACCATCGGATCCGCTTTCTTCACGAATACGCCTGCGTACGGAGTTTCCTTTGTCATGTCGCCCTTTGCGTCTACAAGCTGTACAAACGGGAGATCATAACGGCGGCCTACCTGGGCATCGTCCTCACCAAAGGCCGGTGCGATGTGTACCACGCCGGTACCGTCTGTCAGGGTAACATAATCCGCGCATGTCACGAAGTATGCTTTCTTGTGCTGTTTCTCGCAGATCTCTACGGCGCAGTCAAATAACGGCTCGTATTCCTTATACTCAAGGTCCTTACCGGTGCAGGTCTCAAGAACCTCATATGCCGGAGTTCCGTTTTCCTTATCTGCAAGCTTTCCGAGAACGGCATCAAGCAGGGCCTCTGCCATATAGTAGGTGTAGCCGTCTGCAGCCTTTACCTTTGCGTAGGTCTCCTTCGGATTTACGCAGAGAGCCACGTTGCTCGGAAGTGTCCACGGTGTTGTGGTCCATGCAAGGAAGTATGCGTCCTCGCCTTTCACCTTGAAGCGGGCGATGGCGGATTTTTCCTTTACATCCTTATATCCCTGTGCGACCTCGTGGCTGGAAAGCGGTGTGCCGCAGCGCGGGCAGTACGGAACGATCTTAAAGCCCTTATATAAAAGTCCCTTATCCCAGATCTGCTTTAATGCCCACCACTCGGATTCGATATAGTCATCATGGTAGGTAACATACGGGTTATCCATATCAGCCCAGAAACCAACGGTGCTGGAGAAATCCTCCCACATTCCTTTGTATTTCCAGACACTCTCTTTACATTTCTCGATGAACGGCTCTACACCGTACTCCTCGATCTGCTCTTTTCCGTCGAGTCCAAGAAGCTTCTCAACCTCAAGCTCTACCGGAAGTCCGTGGGTATCCCATCCGGCCTTACGCGGAACCATATAGCCCTTCATAGTGCGGTATCTCGGGATCATATCCTTGATAACACGGGTAAGTACGTGTCCGATATGCGGTTTGCCGTTTGCGGTAGGCGGTCCGTCATAGAATACGTAAGGGGTTCCTTTTCTGCGGCTGTCGATACTCTTTTCAAAGATCTTTTCATCTTTCCAGAATTTCTCAACCTGTTTTTCCCTGTCCACAAAGTTCAGGTCTGTTGATACTTTCTCGTACATGACACATTTCCTCCAATCAATGTTTTGCGCATAACTTTCTCGTTGTTATGCTCTTCGTGTTTTGTGTGTCGTATGCTGAATCAGTAATAAAAAAGCCCCGTTCTCAATGAGAACAGGGCGAAAATAACGCTTTTAACCACCTATTGCTGCATACTGACATATGAGTTCCCTTTAACGGCGGAATCACCGGGTACACTTACTTTCCAAAAGCAGTACCGCTTCCGGGGTTCGGCTTCCAGCTCGGGAGTGATCTTCCTTTCACGAAAAAGCACCGGGCTTCCATCGTCCCCGGCTCGCTTTGGCTTTCTGCTTGTGAACCTACTGTCTCCGTCATGGCTTTTTTCTATGAATCGTCTGAATGTAACCATCGAATCTGTTCATAGTTACATTTTTTACACTCAGACAAAATAATGATGTTGGGGTCAAAAGGTCTTTTGCCCCCTTTGATACCGGATTGTTTCGCACTACGTGCTTCCACAATCCTCAAAACATTCATAATCCGCTCATTTTTCTACGAAAAATGGCTACTTATTCATGTTTTTGGCGGGTCCCAAGGTCAAAAATCCTCTTGCAAGCAAGCTTGCATCAGATTTCCGACCTTTTGACCTTGGTATCAAAATAATTATAGTAATAAGGTATTTAAAAGTCAAGGGAATCCCTCGGGAGTTGCGAAATCTTTCCATATTGATGCCGTCTTCCTGTTTTCTTTCTTAACTTTTTAGGCACATTTTACGTTCTTTTGAAGTGTTCGTTACTTTTTTAACATGCAATTTGCCTTTTCGCACAAGAACTGATATAATCAACCACAACACGTTTGACAGCCGCCCGGTTCTTTTGGGGTGAACCGCACTTAAGCTGTCGTTATCGTCCGGCATTTTTATACGCTCCGGACTGCTGCGTTTAATATTCCGCTGACACTTACCGCGGAGAAATTTAAGGAGAAACATTATGAGCAAACGAAACCTGACGCTGCTTACAGATCTCTACGAGCTGACCATGATGCAGGGTTACTTTCATGCAAAGGATGCAAATGAGACCGTCATCTTCGACGCATTCTACCGCACAAATCCGGATGGAAACGGATTTGCCATCGCGGCCGGCTTAGAGCAGGTTGTCGAATACATCGAAAATTTACACTTTGATAAGGAAGATATCGATTATCTCCGCACCACAGGACTTTTCGGCGAAGATTTTCTGGAGTACCTCTCCACCTTCAAATTCACCGGTGATATCTACGCGATCCCGGAAGGAACTGTCGTATTCCCGAGAGAGCCTCTCGTAAAGGTCATCGCCCCGATCATGCAGGCCCAGCTTGTTGAGACAGCGATCTTAAATATCATCAACCACCAGAGCCTGATCGCAACAAAGACTTCCCGTATCGTCCATGCAGCCCGCGGAGACGGAGTCATGGAGTTCGGTTTAAGACGTGCTCAGGGTCCGGACGCCGGAATTTACGGTGCGAGAGCCGCTATGATCGCCGGCTGTATCGGTACCTCCAATGTTCTCTGCGGTCAGATGTTCGACGTTCCGGTAAAAGGAACCCATGCCCACAGCTGGATCATGAGCTTCCCGGATGAGCTCACCGCCTTCCGCACCTACGCGAGACTCTATCCGACCGCATGTATCCTGTTAGTTGATACATACGATACGTTAAATTCCGGTATCCCGCACGCGATCCAGGTATTCAAGGAGATGCGCGCGGAGGGAATCCCGCTTACCTTCTACGGAATCCGTATGGACAGCGGCGACCTCGCTTATCTCTCCAAAGAGGCGAAAAAAATGCTTGACGCGGAAGGCTTCACGGACGCTGTAATCTCCGCATCCAACGATCTCGATGAGACCCTGATCACAAGCTTAAAGAACCAGGGCGCAACCATCAACTCCTGGGGTGTCGGCACAAACCTGATCACCTCCAAGGACTGCCCGTCCTTCGGCGGTGTTTATAAGCTCGCTGCGATCATGGACAAGAAGACCGGAACCTTCATCCCGAAGATCAAGCTCTCCGAGAACGAGGAGAAGATTACAAACCCGGGCAACAAGACCACCTACCGTATCTACGGAAAGGACAGCCACAAGGTCATCGCGGACATTATCTGTCTCGTGGGAGAGACCTTCAACGAGGACGAGCCGCTGCTGCTCTTCGACCCGGTGGCAACCTGGAAAAAGACGCTTCTCGCTCCCGGAACTTATACAATGCGTGAGCTTCCGGTACAGGTATTCAAAGACGGTGAGTGTGTCTACCACTCCCCGAAGGTCATGGATATCCAGAAATACTGCAAGGAAGAACTCAATACCCTGTGGGATGAGACGAAACGTCTCGTAAACCCGCATGAGGTCCATGTGGATCTTTCCAAGCCGCTGTGGGATATGAAGCATGCTCTGCTCGACAAATATCATTTCGAGTAAATTCCAGTTCACACGTTCCTCATGACAGCGGCATGCACCGCCGGATCCATTTAACCATGAAACCATATACCGCCCGGAGTATTTTCAGTCTCCGGGCATTCTGCAAAAAGAGGGAAATACTATGAGCGCAACAGATATCGCCACATCCGTCGATGTGGACCTTGACTTAATTTATGAACAGACAAAAGCGATCGCCGAGGAGCTGATCAATACCGCCGCAATGAAACCGGGGCAGATCCTGGTGGTGGGCTGCTCATCCAGCGAGATCGCTGCCCACGCGATCGGTTGCTACTCCAGCAGCGAAGTCGGACAGGCTGTCTTTACCGCCCTTTCCCATGTGACAAAGAAACACGGTCTCTACCTCGCCGCCCAGTGCTGCGAGCACTTAAACCGCGCTCTGATCGTCGAGGAAGAATGTGCTGAGAAATATGGCCTTGAGATGGTGAATGTAAAGCCGCAGTTGAAGGCCGGCGGTTCCTTCTCCACCGCCGCGTGGAATGGCTTTGAGCATCCCTGCGCAGTGGAATTTATAAAAGCACACGCCGGGATCGATATCGGTGACACCTTGATCGGTATGCACCTGCGCCATGTTGCTGTTCCGGTCCGCACCACCATCAAGTCCATCGGCTCCGCCCATGTAGTGTGCGCGAGAACAAGGCTCAAATATATCGGCGGCGAACGGGCTGCTTATCAGCAATAAAAAAGGGGCTGTCGCACTAACGTGCGGCAGCTCATTTTATATATCCAACACAAAACGCCGAGCTTCGAAAAGCCCGGCGTTCGTGGTATAATCAGTTTATGCGACTAAACAAAATAATACAG
>CAKRNI010000147.1 GCA_934370915.1 uncultured Lachnospiraceae bacterium | reverse complement strand
GTCAGCCAGCAGGAGATCTGTTCCTTCTGTACCGACTCCGGATCCGTTGAGAAGGAGAACGGAACAACTCTCTTATCTCCAAACTGTTCTTCCATCTTTGAAAAATCGATGCTTCTCTTATCTGCTCTCGCCGGTGTACCTGTCTTAAAGCGGTACATCTCGATTCCGTTTGCCTTTAAGGAATCTGTGAGATGGTTTGCCGCCTGCAGCCCATTCGGTCCCGTTGGGTTACTCACATCACCGTAGATACATCTCGCACGAAGATATACGCCCGTTGCAAGAACCACCGCACGGCACTTATAGACAGCGCCGGAGTAAGTTTTTACGCCCACGATCCGTTTCTTCACCGGATAACCACTCTCCTGCTGCCCCTCATGTTCCTCCTGAAAAGTTCCGTATTCTCCCGGAATCTCCTCTGTGAGAATCTCTGCAACTTCCGCCTGACGGATCGTGAGATGATCCGTATTCTCCAGTACACGGCGCATAGATCTTGTATACTCCTGCTTATCCGCCTGTGCGCGCAGGGAATGGACCGCCGGTCCTTTGGATTCATTCAACATCTTTGACTGTATGAATGTCTTATCAATATTTTTTCCCATCTCACCGCCGAGGGCATCAAGCTCACGGACCAGGTGTCCCTTGGAACTTCCCCCGACATTCGGGTTGCATGGCATCAGGGCAATGCTGTCCACGCTGACCGTAAACATGATCGTCTCAAACCCAAGTCTCGCTGCCGCAAGGGCCGCCTCACATCCCGCATGGCCCGCACCGACAACTACAATATCATACGTCTCCTCTACTACCGGCATTTTATTTCCTCTTTTCTTGTCAATTCCTTACTGTCACTTCACAGGTCAGCACCAGTTCCTCATACTGATCTCAGCTGACATTTTCTGTCCAATACATATTTCTGTCCTATTTCCCCATACAGAACTTACTGAAGATCTCATTCACCAGATCGTCCTCCACAGACTCCCCAACGATCAGTCCCAGCTTCTCATACGCATCCATAAGATCGATCGAATAAAAATCCTCCGGCATGCCGTTCTCAATACTGTTCTCCACCATGGATATGCTCTGAAAAGCATCTTTTAAAGCCTTCACATGGCGCACATTCGTGATCATGACCTGATCGTTGAAGTCGATCTCACCCTCATAAAATAATGCCTTGATTTCCTCTTCCAGAAGGTCGATCCCCGTCTCCTCCTTCGCGGAGATTCCAATCACCTTATGCCCGGACCGTTGTTCAACCTCATCCGCAGACACCACCGGCTCCAGATCACTCTTATTCAAAAGCACCACAGCCTTCCGGTCTTTGATAAAGTCCATGATCTGGTAATCATTCTCATCCAGCTGCCTTGAACCATCCACAACGTAGATAATGAGATCTGCCTTTTTTGCCTCTTCCATGGCACGGGAAACGCCAATTTTCTCCACCACGTCCTCCGTATCCCGGATTCCCGCGGTATCAACAACATTCAGGCTGATTCCCTGAAGATAGATGTGTTCCTCAAGAATATCTCTCGTAGTTCCTGCCACATCCGTAACAATAGCACGGTCCTCGCCCACAAGGACATTCATCAAAGACGATTTTCCGGCGTTCGGTTTTCCTAAAATGACAGTCTTTACGCCCTCAGAAACTACCCGTCCGTTGGATGAAGACCGGATCAGTTTCTCAAGCTTCTTCTTCACGGAAAGAACGACTCCAAGTAATTTTTCCCCATATCCGTCAAGGGAAATATGTTCCGGATCATCTAACGCCGACTCGATAAATGCGATCTCGTAGAGGATCCGGTCGCGGATCCCATGGATCTCCTTCGATACACTGCCGCGAAGCTGGCTCACAGACGACTGCAGGGCATATTCATTTTTCGCGTTGATGACATCAATGACCGCCTCCGCCTGGGAAAGATCGATCCTGCCGTTTAAAAACGCGCGTTTCGTAAATTCTCCCGGCTCCGACAGTCTTGCTCCCGCCTTTAAAACCGTCTCAAGAATCCGTCTTGTGACCAGCATTCCGCCGTGACAATCAATTTCCACGGTATCTTCCGCCGTGTAGCTTCTCGGTCCCCTCATGAGCATCAAAAGGACCTCATCGATGGTCTCGTTCCCGTCATAGATATAGCCATAATGGATCGTGTGGCTCTCTGCCTCCGAAAGTTTTTTCTTTCCCGGCGTGCGGAATACCTTCTCCGCAACCTCAACCGCATTCTCACCGCTGATCCTCACGATCCCGATTCCCGAATTTCCCATCGCCGTGGCGATCGCTGCAATCGTATCTGTATATTCCATAATCTCCATCCTGTCACATGCGCCCGTATCTTTGGATACACGGCGGAATGATCTTCTATTCTCTGTCTCCGCAAGGTCCTGCAAACCCGCGGATAATCACATAATTAGTCACCCTATCATAGCACAAAGGGGCTGCCATAGGCAACCCCTCTTATTGCGATATCTGCTCTGTTTACAGCAAATCAGCCATGCGTTCCCGACTAATGCGGAGCATGGCTGAATGATTCATTCTTATTCCTGACTGTTACGATAGCTGCTCTCAGAACCGGCTGTTCTTTCGCGTCTCTCGTATCTCGGTCTTCTCTCCCTGCGCTCTTCCTTCTTTAACGCGATCACAACATGGCGGAACGGCTCCTCACCTTCGCTCTTTGTGAATACGTATTTATCGTTCTGGAGTGCAGAGTGGATGATCCGTCTCTCGTACGGGTTCATCGGCTCTAAGGAAACCGGACGTCTTGTCCGCTTTACTTTGTAAGCAATATTCTTTGCGAGAGTCTCCAGTGTTTCTTTTCTTCTCTCTCTGTAATTTTCGGTATCCAGCTTGACTCTTAAATAGTCCTCAGATTCCTTATTTACAACAAGGCTTACAAGATACTGAAGAGAATCGAGTGTCTGTCCTCTCTTGCCGATGAGAAGTCCCATCTCCTCGCCGGTCAGGTTGACATCCATCTCCTTTTCCTCTTCATTCATTTTCACTTCCACGTCAACGGCAAGGCCCATCGCGTCGAAAACGGAATTCAGGAAATCTACGGCCTTATCGTCAACGGTCTCGATCTTCTTCGCACGGATCACTGCCGGCTTGGAACCAAAAAGTCCGCCGAGAACTCCGGCACTTCCCTTTTCAACGACCTCATACTGAATCCGATCACTGCTCACACCGAGCTGCAGGGATGCCTGTGTGATTGCATCTTCCACAGTTTTCGCAGTCACTGTAATCATTTCCATAACAGAACCCCCTTATTATTTTCGCTTATCATGTGCCTCATTGTACTTCTGGACCATCGCTGCTTTGGAAGCGAGACTTCCCGGTTTTGCGTTGGTGTTGTAGTACTTGCTGGACTCCTCGATCTGCTTTGCGATCTTTTCCTTCTTAACTTCCTCAGCAGCTTTTTCCTTCTCCTCCTCAGCCTTAATTGCTTTTAAGGATGCAGTAGCATTCTGAGTTACCTTAGCCGGCGGAAGTCCCTGTTTCGCACGTTTCTTATTTACCTTTTCCAGGTTCTTTGCGATCATATCATCGATGTTTACCTTATCCATGTACGCGTTAACGATGAGCTGCTGGATAATTGTAACAACGCTGGTCGCGATCCAGTAGATACCAAGACCTGCCGGCATCGTGATACAGATGAACGCGGAGAATAACGGCATTGTCGTTGTCATAGTCTTCATGGACTGCGCCATCGGATTCTCTGCATCTGCGGATGTGGACGGCTGATTTCCGCTCATGAGCTTTGTGCTGAACCACTGGGATACTGCCGCGAGAACCGGGATGATCCATGCGAAGGACGGTACCCAGCCCGGTGCCTCTGCCATATTTAAGCCGAGGAACGTGTTCATTCTCTCGACAACAGCAGCATTCTGTCCGATCACATCAGAGATTGCCGGGAACAGTGACTGAAGCTCTCCCCACTGGGATGTGGAGAATTTATAGAGCATGTCTACAAGACGGTTTGCATTTGTGAAATCAAACTTGTCTAATTTTCCGCCGCAAGCGGTTGCGATATTTGTGATTTCCTGTAACTTCTGAGCATAGTCAGCCTGTCCCATTAACGGGGTTACAACGTTATCGAAATAAACGCGGACAGACGGAACGTATGCCGGAATATTGTAGATGACACGGTACAGTGCAAGAAGGATCGGCATCTGGATCAGCAGCGGAAGACATCCGCCCGTCATGCTTGTGCCGTACTTCTCGTAAACAGCCTGAATCTCCACATTCTGACGCTGCATGGATTCCTGATCCGACTTTCCTTTATACTTCTTCTGGATCGCCTGGATCTCCGGATTCATGACAGACATGAGTTTTGTGGTTTTCTGCTGTTTGATCGTCAGCGGTATCATCAGTGTTTTCATTACGATCGTAAACAGAATAATGCACAGACCTACGTTGAACACGCCGAAGCTGCTCGTAAATCTGAAGAGGATGTCCATGACATAGCCAAGGACAGTCGCGATCGGTCCCAGAATGGAACCAGCCTTCGTCAAAACCATATCTTACCTCCTGGGTTTTTTACGGGACTGGATCATAACCGCCTTTTGCAAACGGGTGACATCTCAAAATCCGCCTGCAAGCAAGATAAGTACCTTTTATAGCGCCGTATTTTCTGATCGCTTCCATGGCGTACTGGGAGCAGGTAGGCGTATAAATACAGTGAGGGCCGATACAGGGAGAGATAAACTTCCTGTAAATCTTAATCAGACCAATCAGAACCCATTTCATAAACCACTCACTTCGATTCTTTTAAAATGTTATGAAGCCCGCATAAGTGCAGAAAAGCACTCTCAATCTTGTCGAAATTTTTGTCTTTTGCCGCAGCGCGTGCGACAACAATGATGTCTTTTCCTTCTTCTAATATGTCCTTATTTAACCGGAAGCTCTCGCGGACAAGTCTCGCGAACCTGTGCCTTACGACGCTGTTTCCGACCTTTTTGCTGGCGGAAATTCCGATTCTCGTGTCTTCCCGTCCCGAATCCATCACGTACATGACCAGATATTTGTTTGCGTAGGACTTCCCTCCCCGGTAAACCGTCTGGAAATCCTGATTTTTCTTTAATGAATTGAACCTTTTCATTCAATACCTCTGCAAAACTAAGTCGATAAAGCCGTAAAAATCCCGCATAACAAAAAAGAGCATCCAAAAGTTTTCCTAAACTTCCGGATACTCTCTTGGTTCATTAAGCAGATAATCTAGCTCTACCTTTTGCTCTTCTGGCAGCTAAAACTTTTCTACCGCCTGCTGTTGCCATTCTCGCTCTGAAACCATGAACTCTTTTTCTCTGAGTGTTCTTCGGCTGAAATGTCATCTTCATAAACCCGGCACCTCCTCTTACTCTAAATTCAAGTACCTTCTCATGTACATATAAACTAAGACATATTGAAGCATCGTATCGATTATATAAAAATTGCCGCCCTTCGTCAAGACTAAATTTCAAAAAAATCCTTAAAACATGGGGATTTCTCCCTTATGATTTTTCCTTTTTTTCGCCGCATATCCACATTCTGCTCTTTGTATGGAACATTACTTTTCGGTCTTTCTGTATTAAAAAAGGGGAACAGCGTTCCGCTATCCCCCATAAAATGTATGTATTGATTTTATGTCACTATATTTAGTATCTCTTCATTATATTATAGAAGCTGCAGCGTTATTTATTTTCCGCTGCTCTCATTTTTTTACCTGATTCTCTTCCGGAAGCTGCCGCACCACGCTTCTGAAAGGTATTCATATATAACCGGCCTTTCCAATCAGCCGTTATCTTTCATAACTTTAAACAGAACCTTCGTGATAGCCGTCGTAAGAACTCCTGCAACGATCGCCTCCGGGATACCAAATCCCAGAATGATTCCTAAAATCACATCGTAGATGTGCTCCACTGCCTTATTGGACGCAGCCGCATAGCTCTGTCCAAAAAAGATATAGATTCCGTTCATGACAAGCAGTGTGTTTGTCATAGCTCCTGCGATACCAGCGACCCAGAGGGCTACGGTCTGGCTGCCTTTGATTCCGTGAGCCACTTTTACGATCAGCTTATAAACAAAATAAGCAACGATGCCGATGCATACACGCGGCACGATGGCGATCACGGCACTCCACATGTTTCCGCTGTATCCGCCGATCGTGACGAACGGGCTGAATACGAAGGAGGTCACTCCCGGGGCAATGGTCGCTTTTACAAGGCTGGTCACACCAAATACCAGTCCTAAGTAAGCGCCGTACTTCGGTCCAAGGATGATCGCTCCGATGATGACCGGGACGTGGATGATCGTTGCGTTCATAAAGCCTAACGGAAT